>NZ_LZLL01000067.1:0-14699 GCF_001669335.1 Mycobacterium sp. 1245852.3
TGCCCACGGGTATCCGCAGCAACAGCCACTCCGGGTATGCCGCCGGCGGCTCGCGGCCGGCCATCGATCGGCGCACCGGCGCCAGCTGAGTCGTCGCGGCCACGGTGGCCGCCGCCGAGCAGGCGACCAGGGAGCCCAAGCGCAGGCCGGCCCACAGCCGGGGCGGCCGCAGGCCCAGCGGAGCGCGCGTGACCAACACGAGCAGCCCACCCACCGCGGCCTGCAGCGCTGTCCGCCAGTTGGCCGGCAGCCTAGGGCTGACGAAACTCCAGCCGACCAGGGCGGCGGCCAGCGACACGGCGCGGATCCGACGAAAGGCCATGTCGGACATCAAGATTCGCCGCGAGCACTCATCCGAAGAGCCGCGGCAACACCGCCTCGGAGGTCTCGCGCAATTCGGCCAGGGTGATCGTGAACAGGCCCTGCACCTCCACCGCGTCGGAGGCCTGGTCGACGACGCCGATGCGCACCGCCGGCAGCCCCCGCGCCTCGCACATCGACCGGAACCGGCTCTCCTCGGTGCGCGGCACCGCCACCAGCACGCGGCCGGCCGACTCGGAGAACAACGTCACGAACGGATCGGCGCCCTCGGGAAGCACGATGCGGCAACCGGTTTCACCGGCCAGGGCCGCTTCGACGACGGCCTGCGCGAGTCCGCCTTCGGACAGGTCGTGCGCCGCGGACACCAGGCCGTCACGCGATGCCGAGCGCAGCACCTCACCCAGCAGCTTCTCGCGGGCCAGGTCCACCTGGGGCGGCAGACCGCCCAGGTGGTCGGCGGTCACCTGGGCCCAGATCGAGCCGTCGAACTCGTCGCGGGTCTCGCCGAGCAGCATGAGGGTTTCCCCGGGCTCGGTGCCCAGGCCGGTGGGGATACGCCGGGCGACGTCGTCGATGACGCCGAGCACCCCGACCACCGGGGTGGGCAGGATCGCCGCCGAGCCCGTCTGGTTGTAGAAGCTGACGTTGCCGCCGGTGACCGGAATCCCCAGTGCCACACAGCCATCGGCGAGTCCCTTGACGGCCTGCGAGAACTGCCACATCACACCGGGGTCCTCGGGTGAACCGAAGTTCAGGCAGTTGGTCACCGCGACGGGGGCCGCTCCGGTGACCGCGACGTTGCGGTAGGCCTCGGCCAGCGCGAGCTGGGCTCCGGCGTAGGGATCCAGCTTCGTGTAGCGGCCGGAGGCGTCGGTCGACAAGGCGATGCCGCGGCCGGTGGACTCGTCGACGCGCAGCACGCCGCCGTCGGCGTGCTCGGCCAGCACCGTGTTGCCCCGCACGTATCGGTCGTACTGCTCGGTGATGAAGGCGCGGCTGCACAGGTGCGGGCTGCCCAGCAGCGCAAGCAAAGTGGCGCGCAGTTCGTCACCGCTGGACGGTCGTGGCAGCCGGGTCGACCTGTCCGCGTTCAGGGCGTCCTGCGTGTCGGGGCGGGCGACCGGTCGCTGGTAGACCGGGCCTTCGTGGGCGACGGTGCGCGGCGGGACGTCGACGACGGTCTGGCCGTGCCAGGTGATCCGCAACCGGTCGCCGTCGGTGACCTCGCCGATCACGGTGGCCAGCACGTCCCACTTGCGGCACACCGCCAAGAAGGCGTCGACGTTGTCCGGGGTGACCACCGCGCACATCCGCTCCTGGGACTCGCTGCACAGGATCTCCGCGGGCGTCATACCGGTGGTGCGCAGCGGCACAGTCTCCAGCTGGATCGCCATGCCACCGTCGCCGGCAGAGGCCAATTCCGAAGTGGCGCATGATAATCCAGCGCCACCCAGGTCCTGGATGCCGACCACCAGATGACCGGCGTACAGCTCGAGGCAGCACTCGATGAGCACCTTCTCCATGAAGGGGTCGCCCACCTGAACCGAGGGCAGCTTCTTGCGCGAGTTCTCCGCGTCGAAGGTGTCCGACGCCAGCACCGACACCCCGCCGATGCCGTCCAGCCCGGTGCGGGCCCCGAACAGGATGATCTTGTTCCCGGCGCCCGAGGCGAAGGCCAGATGCAGGTCCTCTTGGCGCAAGACGCCGACGCACATGGCGTTCACCAAGGGGTTGCCGGCATAGCACGCGTCGAAGACGGTTTCGCCGCCGATGTTGGGCAGGCCCAACGAGTTGCCGTAGCCGCCGATGCCGCGCACCACGCCGTCGAGCACGCGGCGGGTGTCCGGCGCGTCGGCCGCGCCGAACCGAAGCTGGTCCATCACCGCGACCGGTCGCGCGCCCATCGCCATGATGTCGCGGACGATGCCGCCGACGCCGGTGGCCGCACCCTGGTAGGGCTCGACGTAGGACGGGTGGTTGTGCGATTCGACCTTGAAGGTGACGGCCCAGCCGTCGCCGATGTCGACGACGCCGGCGTTCTCGCCGATCCCGGCCAGCATGCCGGTGCGCATCTCGTCGGTGGTGGTCTCGCCGAAGTAGCGCAGGTGCACCTTGGATGACTTGTAGGAGCAGTGCTCGCTCCACATCACCGAGTACATCGCCAGCTCGGTGTCGGTGGGGCGACGGCCCAGGATCTCGCGGATGCGCTGGTACTCGTCGTCTTTGAGGCCCAGCTCGGCGAACGGTTGCGGCTCGTCGGGAGTGGTGGCGGCGTGCTCGACGGTGTCGATGGCCTGGGTGGGCGCGCTGGTCCCGGGGACAGTCACGCCAGACAGTCTAGGGCTGGGCGGCGTGCAGGCGCTCTCGCCGCCCCAGCAGGCATAGCGGGACCTAGACGCCGCGGAGCAGGTCTGCGGTTTCGGTGTCCGCGGGGTAGAACAATTCGACGGCCAGTTCGGCGAGGGTGACCTCCAGCGGCGTCCCGAACGTCGTCAGCGTGGTGAACATGGACAACCGTCGGCCCCCGCCGACGTCGAGGATGAACGGAATGAGCAGCGACGCGCTCTCCGGCGTGCGCCGCGCTTCGGCCGCGGCAGCGACACCCGGGTAGTCGCGCACCTCCTTGTCGAGCGCCGCCAATCCCGGGTCGCCGGTGAGCGCGACGGTGCGCCGCAGTTGGTTCAGCAGGTAGCCGGCCCAGTCCGGGAAATTCAGGGTGCGTCCGGCCAGGCCGTCGGGGTGCAAGCACAACCGGTAGACGTTGGCCGGCGGCCCCAGCAGCTCCTCGGGTAGGCCGGCGGTCAGCGCGGAGGCTGCGGCGTTGGTCCCCACGATGTTCCAGCAGCGGTCGATGAGGATGCCCGGGTAGGGGTCGTGCGCATCGAGCAGGCGTTGCACCGCTTCGCGAGCCGGGGAAAGGGCGGGGTCCTCGAGCGGGCGCGATTGGTAACGCGGCGCGAAACCTGCGGCGAGCAGCAGCGTGTTGCGTTCCCGCAGTGGTATATCGAGTCCGTCGGCGAGGGTGAGCACCATTTCCGGACTGGGGCGCGAGCGTCCCGTCTCGATGAAACTCAGGTGCCGCGCCGAGACGCCGACGCTCAGCGAAAGATCGAGCTGACTCACGCGCCGTCGCGTCCGCCATTCGCGCAACAGGGCACCGACCGCCGCTTGACTCACCAGGCCACGGTAACCACGTCTGCGCGCCCACGGCGATGACCTCTCAGGTAATTGCGATGCCGCACTGCGCGGCGACACGCTTGCTGCACGCGCTCGATCGGAGCGCCCGATCCAAGGAGGAACCATGACGGACGTCCAATCCGCGCCGAAGTTCAGCGCCGAGGTCTTCGCGGCATACTGGGCCGCACCCACCATGTCGCGCGGCTTCGACATCCTCGCCGAGGACATCGTCGGCTACTGGCCCGGCGATGCGGAGCCGGTCCGGGGAATCGAGGCGTATACGGCGAAAATCGCCGAATTGCTGGAGGCTGCACCCGATTTGCGACTCGAGGTGATCGACAGCGCTACCGTCCCTGCTGCCGCCGAAGGTGAGGAACTCGTGTTCTTGCACTACGTCGGTCATGGCACCGGCCCGGACGGACCGTTTCAGATCCGGGGCATCGACCGGGTCCGCACCCGCGACGGGATCGTGGTGGAGAACGTGATCCGCTACGAGCCGGCTTTCCTGGGTCAGCGCTGAGCGAGCGCTACTGACGCACGACGCAGAACACGTTGCCCTCGGGGTCGGCCAGCACCACCCACCGGAAGGTGTCGCCGAATTGGTGCCGGCCGACCTCGGTCGCTCCGGCCGCCGTCAGTCGGGACACCTCGGCGTCGACGTCGGCCGCGCTCAAATCGAGGTGCACGCGGTTCTTTCCGGGCGTCGGGTCGGGCACCTTCTGGAATCCGAGCCGGAGTCCTTCCGGAAAGGTCACCGCGGTGAACTCGCCGGCGAGCACATCGTGCGTCGAGCCGCCGAACTGGGCGGCCCACCAGGCGGCCAGCTTCGCCGGGTTGTCACAGTCAAAGGTCAGCATCTCCACGTTGAGCGCCATAACGCCAGACCCTAGGCGTGATGGGGCCCGGGCGGAAGGAACGCGCGGCTAATCCACCGTCACGAAGTCGGCCATCATGGCCATGTCTTCGTGCTCGAGATTGTGGCAATGCAGCAGGTAGGAACCGGTGTAGTCGGTGAATCGGATGAGGACTTCGACCGCCTCGGCCGGCCGGACGTCGACGGTGTCCTTCCAGCCCATGTCGAACCGTCCCGGTGCGCGATTGTTGCGTGAGATCACTTGGAACGGGTTGAGGTGCACGTGGACGGGATGGTGGAATTCGGTGATGAACCGCCAGATCTCTGCGGTACCGAGCTTGGGACGCGCCAGCGCCCGGCCCGGTTGATACGACAGGTCGTTGATCGTCCACGCGCCCCCTCTTCCGAGGCGGAAGAGGAACGTGCGGGTGGCCACGGCATCGTGTCGGTTAAGACCCGCTGCGCTACTGCTGAGCAGTTCGGGGGTGGCCGACTCATCGGAGCGGTCGGCGCCGACGATGTCGAATCGCATGACCTCACCGGCGTTTTCGGTACCCAGCAGGTTGACCAGGCGCACGCTTGTGCCGCGCCGGTACCGGCTGAAATCGACCACAACATCAAAGCGTTCGGCCGGAGCGATGTCGATGAAATCGTGGCCGACCGGTCGCGCGAGCAATCCGCCGTCACTGCCGATCTGCACCAGCGCCGACCCGCCGGGCGGCTGTGGGTCTAACTGGAGTCGGTAGCGACGGGCGTTGGATGCGTTCAGTAGCCGCAAGCGATAGCGGGCGGGGTCGGTCTCCAACACCGGCCACGGCGCGCCGTTGACGAGGATGACGTCACCGAGGACGCCATTCATGTAGTCGCCGGTTACGCCGCCGCCGTCCGCGGCGGGGTACCGAAAGGAGCCATCGGCGGCGAAGGCACGATCGGTGATCATCAACGGAATGTCGCGCCCGGCGCGAGGCAGCGGCAATGCGTCTTCCTCATCGTCATGGATCACGTGAAAACCGGCCAGGCCGTGCCACACAGCGGCGCCCGTATACCCCATGCGGTGATCGTGGTACCACAAGGTAGCGGCCCGCTGGTTCATCGGATAAACGTATTCACGCTGTCCGACAACGCTATTGCGCGTCATGCCATACGCACTGGATTGATCGCCTTGGGGCAGGATGAAGTCGATGGGGTATCCATCGTGGTCTTGCGGGGTGTGCCCGCCATGCAGATGCACCACGACCGGCACCGGCAGAGCGTTGCGATGCCGCACCACGGCTCGGCGGCCGGACCGGGAAACGATGGTGGGGCCGGGAAAAGTCGTGTTGTACGTCCATGCCGCAGTGGTCAACTCGGGCAGTATGCGCAAGTGCGAGATCTGCTGGGTGATCTCGTAGTAGTCGGTGCCGGCATCGCTGCTGACCGGTGCCAATTGCTCCGGGATCGGCAACGGGACTTGATAGCGGTCGGGCAGTTTGGTCTGACTGCGCACGAGCCGTCCCGATTCTGCCGATCCCAGCAGTGCGCCCGCCATTGGCCAGCCGGCACCGACCAAGCCGATTCCAGCCGCGGCAGCGCCCACCCGCAGCGCGCTACGCCGGTTCACCGAATCACATCCTGGTGTGCTGGACGAGAGGGTGCGGCCAGCGGCCACCGCCACACCGATGCGGTCAGCTGAATGATCCCCACGATCAACAGCACCCCGAGTGGAACGTGTAACGCTGTCAGCCGCAATTCCCCCGAGGCGAACTCGGCGATGAGGAGGATGGTCACCAGCGTCGCGACCGCTATCGGCCAGCGCGGCCCGCCCGTCCTGCTCACGATCACCAGCACCACCACCTGAACGACGGAAAGCACCGTGGTCACTTTCGCGCCCGCGGAGTGCAGCCCCAGTGCGTCGTACTGCCCACCCAGGAAACTGCCGGCGAATGCGGCTTGAGCCACCGCCAGGATTGCCAACGTTGCACTGGTGGCACGGGCGGTCACCCGCGGCCAGCGCGGGCCGTACCAGCTCTCCGCTGTCATCGATCCTCCTCGTCGTGGCGTCAGGATTGCCGCCTCACGAAGTGACGACGAGGCGCGGCGGCGAAAAGTTACGCGCGCGTGTAACTTTGCGCCCCGCCGATCCGTCCTTGGATACGAGTTGCTGGTAGCGGCCGGCTACTCCACCCGGACTGGATCAGCCGATTGCGGGCCACCGCAACGGAATACGCAATAGGAGAAGCGATGGACCCCCTAATGCGGCGATACCCGATCGAAGAGCCGGTCGGGGTCGCTTTCCGAAGCGCTCTGGCCTGGTGCGTCAGGGCTGCCCGGACGGGCTGACACAGACGACTCTGCTCTCATTCGACCAACCACGGAAGACCCCAACATGCGCACCGCATACCTCATCGTGACGGCAATTGCCATAGCCTTCGACGGCTTCTCGGGCGTGAGCGCACTGCTCCACTTCGCGCCCATCATGGGGCCCATGCGCCGGGCCGGGGTGCCGCTGTCCTGGCTGCGGTTCCCCATCGGCACCCTGAAAACCTTAGGCGCCCTTGGGCTTATCGTCGGCCTGTGGATTCCGGCAATCGGCGTCGCCGCGGCAGCCGGGCTGACCATCTTCTTCATTTGCGCGATGTACACCCACGTACTCGCCAACGATATTTCCGGTCAGTTCGCGTTCGCCGGGTTCCTGCTCGCCCTCAACGCCGCAACCTTCGCGCTCACTCTGGCTTTCGTGTAGCCCTGTCGAACCTCAGAACGACTCGGGCGAAAAGAAGGCCTGCATCGCGGCCGAGTACGAGGCCACGTCGTGCGCGCCCATCAACTCGCGCGCCGAGTGCATCGCCAGCTGCGCGGCGCCGACGTCGACGGTCGGGATGCCGGTCCGGGCGGCAGCGAGCGGCCCTATCGTCGACCCGCAGGGCAGGTCGGCGCGGTGCTCGTAGCGCTGCAGGTTGACCCCGGCCTGCCGGCAGGCCAGCGCGAAGGCCGCGGCCGTGCGTCCCTCGGTGGCATAACGCAGGTTGGGGTGCACCTTCAGTACTGGCCCGGCGTTGACCTCTATCAGGTGGCCGGGCTCGTGCCGATCCGGATAGTTCGGATGGGTGGCGTGCGCCATGTCCGCCGAGGCCAGCAGTGAGTCGGGCAGACGGCGCAGGAAGTCCTCTCGGGTACCGCCGGCCGTGAGCACGATGCGCTCCAGGATGGTGCCCAACAGGTCGGACTGGGCACCGTGGTCGGAGGACGAACCGACCTCCTCGTGGTCGAAGAGCACCAGCACGGGTACGAACACCCGGGGCGTGGCGGCCAACATAGCCTCCATGCCCGCATAGCAACTGGCCTGGTTGTCCAGCCGGGGAGCGCTCAGCAGGTCGGCGTTGGCGCCGATCACCGTTGAGGGGGTCAGGTCGTGGGTCATCAGGTCGGCGGCCAGCACGTCGGTCGCCGCGACCCCGGCGCGTTCCGCGACGAAGTCGAGGAAGGACGTCGCTGCTGCGCCGACACCCCAGACGGCGTTGACGTGGCGCTGCGGGTCCAGTGTCAGCGATTTGCGGTCCTCGGCCAGGTGAATGGCCAGCTGCGGCACCCGCAGGATCGGGTCGTCGATTCGGACCAGCCGGTGCTCGATCCCGCTGCCGTCATGAACTGACAACCGCCCGCTGATGCCCAGGTCGCGGTCCAGCCAGGAGTTGAGCCACGCGCCGCCGTAGGGCTCCAAGGCGAGCACCCGCCAACCGGCGACCATCCGGTCGGGATGCTGTTTGACCCGCAGGTTCGGGCTGTCGGTGTGTGCGCCGACGATCCGGAAGGGGCCGTCGGCGCCGTCGGAATTCCACGCGACCAGCGAGCCGGCCCGGACCACGAAGTAGCGGCCCGGTTCTTCCGGCCACCGTTGAGTCTCGTTCAGTTCGGTGAACCCGGCGGCGGTCAGCCGCGCGCCGACCGTGGCGCAGGCATGAAATGGCGAGGGGGAAGCGTCGATGAAATCGCAGAGGCCTGCGGCGCTGGCCGACATGTTGATCATCATGGCTGTCCGCGGTCACGGACTTCACGCTAGGTCCGATTGCGCGCTCCTTGCTCGCGCCGCTTTCGGCGCTCACCGTCGCCACGCTAGGTCCGATTGCGCGCTCCTTGCTCGCTCCGCTTTCGGCGCTCACCGTCGCCACGCTAGGGTCCTCAGAGTGCCCCCCGTCCAGCCGCAACCGATCCTCGCGCCGTTGACGCCCGCGGCGATCTTCCTGGTGGTCACCATCGACGACGGCGGAGAGGCGACGGTGCACGACGCGCTGCCCGAGATTCCGGGACTGGTGCGCGCGATCGGCTTCCGCGAACCGCAGAAGCGGTTGTCGGCGATCGCCTCGATCGGCTCCGACGCGTGGGACCGCCTGTTCTCCGGACCGCGGCCCGCCGAACTGCACCGGTTCACCGAGCTGAATGGACCGCGGCACACCGCCCCCGCCACCCCCGGGGACCTGTTGTTCCATATCAGGGCCGAGAGCTTGGACGTCTGCTTCGAGCTGGCCGACCGGATCCTCAAATCGATGGCCGGCGCGGTCACCGTGGTCGACGAGGTGCATGGCTTCCGCTACTTCGACAACCGCGACTTGCTCGGATTCGTTGACGGCACCGAGAACCCGGACGGCGCGCTGGCCGAAAGTGCCACCGCGATCGGCGACGAGGACCCCGACTTCGCCGGCTCTTGCTATGTGCACGTGCAGAAGTACGTGCACGACATGTCGTCGTGGCATTCGATCTCGGTCACCGAGCAGGAGCGGGTGATCGGCCGGACCAAGCTGGACGACATCGAACTCGACGACGATGTGAAGCCGGCCAACTCCCACATCGCGCTCAACGTGATCACCGACGACGACGGCACGGAACTGAAAATCGTGCGGCACAACATGCCGTTCGGCGAACTCGGCAAGAGCGAATACGGCACCTACTTCATCGGCTATTCGCGGACACCCCAAGTCACCGAACGAATGTTGCGCAACATGTTCCTCGGCGATCCCCCGGGCAACACCGACCGCATCCTCGACTTCTCCACCGCCGTAACCGGCGGAATGTTCTTCTCCCCCACCCTGGACTTTCTCGATGATCCACCGCCGCTGCCCGCAGCGCCGGTGGCGGAAACGCCTGTTGCACAGAACGGCTCACTTTCGATCGGCAGCCTGAAAGGAACCTCCTTATGAACAACCTCTACCGCGACCTGGCACCGGTCACCGACGCCGCCTGGCACGAGATCGAAACGGAGGCGACCCGCACCTTCAAGCGACACATCGCCGGGCGCCGGGTCGTCGACGTCAGCGAGCCGGGCGGACCGGTCGCCGCCGCCGTCAGCACCGGTCGGCTCGCCAACGTGGCGTCGCCCACCGAGGGTGTGGAGGCTCATCTGCGGGAGAGCAAACCCCTTGTCCGCCTGCGGGTTCCGTTCACCCTGTCTCGTTACGAGATCGACAACGTCGAGCGCGGCGCCAACGACTCCGACTGGGATCCGGTCAAGGAGGCCGCCAAGAAGCTGGCGTTCGTGGAAGACCGGGCCATCTTCGAGGGCTACGCCGCGGCGTCGATCGAGGGCATCCGCTCGGCCAGCTCGAACAAATCGCTGACCCTGCCGGCCGATCCGCGCGAGATCCCCGACGTCATCACCCAGGCGATCTCCGAACTCCGGCTGGCCGGTGTGGACGGCCCGTACTCGGTGCTGCTGTCCGCCGACGTCTACACCCGGGTCAGCGAGACCACCGAACACGGATATCCGATCCTCGAACACATCGACCGACTGGTTCCCGGAGACATCATCTGGGCACCGGCCATCGACGGCGCGTTCGTGCTGACCACCCGCGGCGGCGACTTCGACCTGCAGCTCGGCACCGACGTGTCGATCGGATACACCAGCCACGACGCGGACACCGTGCAGCTGTACCTGCAGGAGACGCTGACCTTCCTGTGCTACACCGCCGAGGCGTCCGTCCCGCTGAACCCCTAGGAATAAACGCCGACCAACCGCTGCTTACCGGGAGAGCAATTGAACTTCTCTCCTGGAGGCAGGATTTCGATGGCAACATCATTGGCCGGATCGACCGCGTTGGTGACCGGTGCTACATCGGGTATCGGCCGGGAAATCGCACTGCAGCTTGCACGTCGCGGCGCCGAGGTCGTGGTGCAGGGCCGCAACGCCGAACGCGGCGCAAAAACCGTCCGCGACATCGAAAATGCCGGTGGTATAGCTCGTTTCGTCGCGGCGGATCTCAACGTCGCCGACGAGGTGCGGCGATTGGCCACCGAGGCCGGGCCGGTGGACATCCTGGTCAACAACGCCGGTATCTATGAATTCGGGCCGACCGCCGACACCGACGACGCGACCTTCGACGAACACGTGAACGTCAACCTGCACGCCCCCTACATCCTGGTGCAGAAGTTGGTGCCGGCCATGGCCGCCCGGGGCCACGGTGCGGTGGTGAACGTGAGCACCCTCGCAGCGTCGTTCGCAACGCGCGGGGCGGGGATCTACGGAGCCACCAAAGCCGGCTTGGAGCAGCTGACCCGCGTATGGGCCGATGAATTCGGCGAGTCGGGCGTGCGGGTGAACGCGGTGGCCGCGGGGCCGACGGAAACGCCTGGGGCCGCGGCGCTTCCGGGCGCCCTCGAGACCATCGCGGCCATCACGGCGCTGAAGCGGGTGGCCGACGCGAGCGAAATCGCCAGTGCCGTAGTCTTTCTCGCCTCGCCGGAGGCCAGCTACGTCAACGGCGCAGTCTTGCATGCGACCGGAGGGCAGCAAGCAATCGTCGCCTGAGCACTACAGATCGAGCACCACGTCGGTTTCCGGCGCCGCCGAGCAGATCAGTACCGACCCGTAACCCGGCGGATCCAGCGGCCGCTGAACGTAAGTGGTTGCGCCGGAGACGATTCCGGTGACGCACACGTGACACACGCCGCTGCGGCAGGAGAAGCGGGTTGGCACGTCGCATGCTTCGGCGAGATCGAGGATGCTGCGGTACGCGGGTGACCAGTTGACCGTTAATCCGCTGCGTGTGAAGGTGATCGCCGGTCCGACACCCAGTGGGCCGGCGGGCAGGTGGGGCGGCTTGCGCTCGCCCGCATCGACCACCCCGGGGTTGATCGCGGGCAGCGCGCCGAACAGCTCGGTGTGGATCCGGGACGGGTCGAATCCCATGCCGGTCAAGGCGTCGCGCATATCCGTCATGAATTGGGTTGGACCGCAAAGGTAAACGGTGGCGTCGGTCGGCAGGCCCAGTTCCGCGATCGACTCCCGGCGCAGCCGGCCCTGCGTTTCGGTAAGGAAGACCCGCTGCCGGGCGTGCGGTAACGATCCGATCAGCGTCTCGACTTCGGCTGCGAACACCTGCGTTTCCCGGTTGCGGGTGGTGTGCAACCACCAGATGTCGCGCCGGCTTCCGGCCGCGGACAGGGCGTGCAGCATCGCCAGCACCGGCGTCGCGCCTATTCCGGCGGAGAACAGGACGACCGGGCCCTCGTCCTCGGTCAGGCAGAAGTCGCCACGCGGAGCGGCCGCCGCGATTACCGACCCCGGCTTGATGTGGGTGTGCAACCACCGGCTCACCACGCCGTGGTCCTCGCGCTTGACGCTGATGCGGTAATAGCCGGCGGAGGCATCGTCCGACAGGGAATAGCTGCGCAGCGGCGCGGGCTCGCCGGCGCCGGCGATCTTGATCGTCAAGTACTGCCCGGGCAGCGCCGGTGGCAGCGGAGCCTGGTCGTCGGCCTTGAGCCGGATCGAGAGCACTTCTGGACTCTCCCAGCATGTTTCGGTGACCCGCAAGCTACGAAAGCCCTGCCACCCCGGTTCGACTCCGATGGGCGGCGCCACCGCGGAAGTGGCACCATCGTGAGCGGCCAACAGCTCGTGAAACGACTGCTGCCAACCCGGGCTCAGCGCCGGAATGTCGACGGCCTTGCGCAGCGTCTCGACGTTGCGGTCGGGTAGATAAAGCAGCGCGTCCACAGCGGCGACGCTGAGTTCGTGGCGGCCGCGGCGCGTCCGCACGATGTCGTCACCGGCTCGCACGTGGCCCTCGGCGATCACGCGGAAGTAAAAGCCCGGGCGATGCTGGGCCACCAGCAGATTGGGCATGTCGGGCTCGTCGAGGCGAAGGCCGACCCGAAAGCAGGTGACGCGCGGCTGGGTCACCTCGAACTCGGCGTCACCGATGCGATAGCGGTCGCCGATGCAGACGTCGTCGTCGGCGAGCCCGGTGACGGTGAAGTTTTCCCCGAAGTGCCCGGCTCGCAAGTCGTCGCGCTTCAGGTAGCTCTTCCAGAAGTCGTAGGACTCGCTCTGATACACCATCACCGCGCGTTGTTCACCACCGTGACCGGCGAGGTCGCCCTGACCGTCACCGTCGACGTTGCGGCGGCGCACCATGACCGGTCCCTCGACCGGGGCCTTCCATATCCCCGTGTAGACGGTTTTGTCGCGCCATTCGACGTTCTTGGGCATGCCCACGTTCACCGAAACAAGCCTGTCGACCATGTCACCTCGAACCAGCTCGTATCCGTAGCGAGCCCAACTGGGATGATTGGCCCAGAATATGGCAGGCCAGTCCGCACGGCAATACATCGGCTTCGCGGGGCTGTCGCTCACCTCGGCGGCGGTGCATAATGGGTCGGATAGCCCAGAAACTTGAGATGGGTTCGCGGATTTTCCGTCGGACGCCGCCGCGGCGTACCACGGTGAAATGCGCTGAGTCAGGAGGAACGTCATGCCTGCTGTTCACCATCGCTACGCCACGGTCGACGGCCATCGACTCTTCTACCGCGAGGCAGGAGACCCGGCCGGTCCCACGGTGCTCCTCCTGCACGGCTTTCCCACCAGCTCGTACATGTTCCGTCACCTGATCCCGGCCCTGGCCGACGCTTACCATGTCATCGCGCCGGATCACTTGGGCTTCGGGCTGTCCGACGCGCCACCGGTCGACGACTTCGACTACACCTTCGACGCGCTGACCGGTCTGACCGCAAACCTGCTGCGGACCCTGGGCGTCGACCGGTACGCCATGTACGTCCAGGACTACGGCGCGCCGATCGGCTGGCGACTCGCGTTGCGCGACCCGGCCGCGATCACCGCGATCATCAGCCAGAACGGCAATGGGTATGACGCGGGATTCGTCGAGAGCTTCTGGAAGGTCGTGCAGGCATACCAACAGGAGCAGACGGCGGGTACCGAGGCGGCCGTGCGCCAGTTCCTCACCCTGGAGGCCACCCGTTGGCAGTACGTGACCGGTGTGGCCGACGAGACGCTGATCGATCCCGAATCCTGGCAACACGACTACGCCCTGATCTCCCGTCCGGGCAATGACCTGGTGCAGCTCAAGCTGTTTCGCGACTACGCCACCAATGCGCCCCTTTATCCGCGCCTGCACGACTACTTCCGGGCCACCCGGGTGCCGCTGCTGGCCGTCTGGGGCCGCGGCGACGAGATCTTCGGCCCGGCCGGCGCCGAGGCGTTCGCCGACGACCTGCCCGACGCCGAGATCCATCTGCTCGACGGCGGACACTTTCTGCTGGAGTCGGCGTGCGACGACGTCGCGCACCTGATCTGGAACTTCCTCGCCAGGCAAGGCCGCGCCTGAGCCGATGTATGGGCTGGAGATCCCATAAATGGGGGCGCTACCAGGTTAGCCTGACGCGATGGCCCATCCCGATGTTCATGGTGAACAACGGTTGACCGCCAAGGGGCGTGCCACCCGCGACCGGATCGTGCAGGCCGCCGCCGAGCTGATCGTCACAAAGGGCCTGTCCGCGTTCAACATGGACGGCGTTCGCCGGGCGGCTTCCGTCAGCGGCTCACAGCTCGCCCACTATTTCGCCGATAAGGCGACGCTCATCCGCGCGGTGATCAGGCGCCAGATCGGCGTCGTCTTGGACTTTCACCGCCAGCCCACACTTCGCGGCCTGGGTTCGTTTGACGACTTCGAGCGGTGGATCGACCTGAACATGCGCTACCTGCGGCGCATCGGCTATTTCGGCACCCCCACCTATCACGCGCTCACCGCCCAGTTGGCGAAGTCAGACGACGCCACGCGCGAGGCGTTGGCGGCCGGGTACCGGCAGTGGATTGACTTGCTGGAACAGGCGATTGCGCGGATGAAAGACGACGGATTGCTGGTTCGCGATGCCGATCCACACCAGCTGGCGTTGGTGATCGTCGCCGCGCACCAGGGCGGTGGCGAACAGACGCAAATAGTTGATCGCGAAGCGAATGGCGTCGGCGTGGGGCCACTCCTCTCGGTAAGTGAAGGTCAGCACGCCACCGCCCTGGTGCGCGGCGACGATCACCAACGCCAGCTGGTGTGGATCGGCATCGCGAACCAGCAATGCGATG
>NZ_LZLL01000068.1:0-10619 GCF_001669335.1 Mycobacterium sp. 1245852.3
CTGACATTGAACCGGGCGGCGCGGCGGGCGACGGGCTCGCGCGGTCGTCGATGATGGTGCGGTGAGCGGATTTCATGAGCATTGAGGTATCCAACGAATCGGGTATCGACGTCTCCGAGGCCGAACTGATCAGCGTCGCGCGGTTCGTCATCGCCAAGATGGACGTCAATCCGGCGGCCGAGCTGTCGATGGTGCTGCTGGACACCGCCGCGATGGCGGACCTGCACATGCGCTGGATGGACCTGCCCGGCCCGACGGACGTGATGAGCTTTCCGATGGACGAGCTCGAGCCGGGCGGGCGTCCGGACGCCCCCGAGCCGGGGCCCTCGATGCTGGGCGACATCGTGCTGTGCCCGGAATTCGCGGCCGGCCAGGCCGCCTCGGCGGGGCACAGCCTGGGGCACGAGCTGGCGCTACTGACCATCCACGGGGTGCTGCATCTGATCGGCTACGACCACGGCGAGCCGGACGAGGAAAAGGAGATGTTCGCCCTGCAGGACCGGTTGCTCGAAGAGTGGGTCGCCGAGCAGGTCGAGGCCTACCACCAGGACCGCCAATCCGAACGCGACCGCCGATTGCTCGACAAGTCAAGGTATTTCGACCATTGAGGCCACTTCGCATCCTGGCGGCCGCCGCCATCGCCTTCGCACCGCTGTCGATGGTGGTCACCACCAACGCTTCGGTGGCGCAGGCGGCCCCGTGCGCGGGCGCCGGATCGAACCCGGATTCCTGCCAGCACTGCATGTTCTACGTGAACGCCTATCACACCGCGAACGTGTGCAACGAGGATCGCCGCGGGGTCCAGGGACCCCCGAGTAACGCGCCCACGCCGGTGCCGGAAGTTCCCATCCCGGCGTACGAGCCGCCCCCGATGCCGCCGCCGGCGCACAACCCACTGGTCCTCCCGCCGCCCAACGCGGGTCAGAACGTCCCGGTGCTGGACATCCCGCCGCCGGGCCCCGACGCGCCGCGCAACGCACCGGTCGTGGCGCCGCCGCGCGGGCTGGACGCGCCCTCGCTGGCGATCGCGGCGGCCAAGGCCGCACCCGTGGCGCGGGTCGATCCCGCCAACCCCCCGAAACCGCCGACCCAGGTGGACTTCAACCAGCGGGTGCAGAACGTCGTGAGTTCGCACCGGGAGAACGTCGACATTCTCAAGGTGGATGATCAGAAGTTCGTCCGGCCGCGCCATTGGGACTACCTCGACTACGACGACTCCTATCGCCGCCCGACCATCTACAACCCGCTCAACCAGCCGATCACGTTCCGCTACTTCTACAACGGCGCCTATCAGGAGGCGTACCTGCCGCGCGGAGGCCGGATGGTGCTCGACGCCGCGACCGTCGGCGTCGTCCCGTTCACCGCAGTGGGTGACAGTTACGTGGCCGCGGGCAGCTTCTATGGCGGGGGCTCAATTCCGTTGAACGGCTACAACGGTCCGCCGCCGCCCGACTACAAGCCGCCGGCGCCGCCGAAGCTGTACGAGAACGTCACGGTGTTCGTTCCCGCCAAGGGCGAGACCGTGGAGGTGGGCCACGTGTCGGTGGTGGGTCACGACGGGAGTCAACCCGCGGGCGGCCAGGACACCTTCCTGCTCGACGACTCCACCCTGGCCTTCGGGCAGATCGACAACACCAGCAGCGCGCCCGCCCAGATCAGGGTGATCAAGACCCAGCCCACGCCGGGCGTCGGGCCGACCGACGATGGCAGCTTCCTGGTGTTGCTGGCCGTGCATCATCAGGAGCCCGGTCAGCCCAATCAGTCCGGATGGACTTTGGCGCTGCGCTTCGGGGGGTTCGCGGTGGTGGTCGGCCTGGTCGCCTGGCTGCTCGCTCGCCGGAGCCGGGCCGAGGAGCAGAACGCTGATTCATGACCGGCTGGTCTGAGCTGCTCGGTGCAGTCGCGCTGATCGCGCTCGGCGGACTGTTCGCGGCGATCGATGCGGCCATCAGCACGGTGTCGCTGGCCCGGGTTCAGGAGTTGGTGCGCGACGAGCGGCCCGGCGCGGTGGCCCTGTCCAAGGTCATGTCCGAACGGCCCCGCTACATCAACCTGGTGGTGTTGCTGCGGATCACCTGCGAGATCACGGCGACCGTGCTGCTGGTGGTGTTCCTCTACGACAACTTCGGGCTCAGGTGGGGGCTGTTCGGCGCCGCCGCCATCATGGTGGTCACCAGCTTCGTCGTGATGGGCGTGGGACCGCGTACCCTCGGCCGTCAGAACGCCTACTCCATTGCGCTGACGACGGTCCTTCCGCTGCAGGCAATTTCGTGGCTGCTGATGCCGATCAGCCGCCTGCTGGTGGTGCTGGGCAATGCGGTGACGCCCGGCCGTGGCCTGCGCAACGGCCCGTTCGCCTCCGAGATCGAGTTGCGTGAAGTCGTCGACCTGGCTCAGCAGCGCGGCGTGGTGGCCGCCGAGGAGCGGCGGATGATCCAGTCGGTCTTCGAACTCGGTGACACCCCGGCCCGCGAGGTGATGGTGCCGCGCACCGAGATGATCTGGATCGAAAGCGACAAGTTCGCCAGCCAGGCCATCAACCTGGCGGTGCGCAGCGGGCATTCCCGCATCCCGGTCATCGGCGAAAACGTCGACGACATCGTGGGCGTCGTGTACCTGAAAGACCTTGTCCAGCAGACGGTTCTGTCCGGCGACGGCGGCCGCACCCCGCCGGTGTCGAAGGTGATGCGGCCGGCCGTCTTCGTGCCGGACTCCAAGCCGTTGGACTCGCTGCTGCGGGAAATGCAGCGCGACCGCAACCACATGGCCCTGCTCGTCGACGAGTACGGCGCGATCGCCGGCCTGGTCACCATCGAAGACGTGCTGGAGGAAATCGTCGGCGAGATCGCCGACGAGTACGACCAGGCGGAGACGGCGCCGATAGAAGACCTGGGCGACAAGCACTTCCGGGTGTCGGCGCGGTTGCCGATCGAGGACCTGGGCGAGCTGTACGGGGTGGAGTTCGACGACGATTTCGACGTCGACACGGTGGGCGGCCTGCTCGCCCTCGAGCTGGGCCGGGTGCCGCTGCCGGGCGCCGAGGTGGTCTCGCACGGTCTGCGGCTGCAGGCCGAAGGCGGCACCGATCACCGGGGTCGGGTGCGGATCAATACCGTGCTGCTCAGCCCGATCGAATCCGACGGTTCATCCGATGGCGAGGAATCCGAGCAGCATGACTGAATTCCGTTCCGGCTTCGTATGTTTGGTGGGCCGTCCGAACACCGGCAAATCGACGCTGACCAACGCGCTCGTCGGGACCAAGGTCGCGATCACCTCGATGCGGCCGCAGACCACCCGGCACACCATCCGCGGCATCGTGCACCGCGACGACTTCCAGATCATCCTGGTGGACACGCCGGGCCTGCACCGGCCGCGCACCCTGCTGGGCAAGCGGCTCAACGATCTGGTGCGCGATACCTATTCCGAAGTCGACGTGATCGGGCTGTGCATCCCGGCCGACGAAGCGATCGGTCCGGGCGACCGGTGGATCGTCGAACAGATCCGCGCGACCGCGCCGAAGACGACGCTGGTCGCGATCGTCACCAAGATCGACAAGACGCCCAGAGACCGGGTGGCCGCGCAGCTGGTGGCGGTCAGCGAGTTGGTGGGTGACTCGGCGGAGATCGTGCCGGTGTCGGCCGTCACCGGGGCGCAGGTCGACATCCTGATCGACGTGCTGGCCGCGGCGCTGCCGCCCGGCCCGGCGTACTACCCCGACGGTGAGCTGACCGACGAACCCGAAGAGGTCCTGATGGCCGAGCTCATCCGGGAGGCCGCCCTCGAGGGCGTGCGCGACGAACTGCCGCATTCGTTGGCGGTGGTCATCGACGAAGTCAACCCGCGGGAGGACCGCGACGACCTGATCGACGTGCATGCCCTGCTCTACGTCGAACGCGACAGCCAGAAGGGAATCGTCATCGGCAAGGGCGGTGCCCGGCTGCGGGAGGTGGGCACCGCCGCGCGTGCCCAGATCGAAAAGCTGTTGGGGACAAAGGTTTACCTCGATCTGCGGGTCAAGGTTGCCAAGAACTGGCAGAGCGACCCCAAACAGCTCGGTCGGCTGGGCTTTTAGCGATCGCACGCGACGGCGTCGCCCGCGGTCGCCGGGACCAAGAGGTGACTTTCATTCGTGCTAGCACCGCCGCTAGCGCACGTGAAAAGGCCATATGCCGAGCAGAGGCGACGCATCTGGCCCGGGTGAATTTGGTGCGCGCATCCGCCGCGCGTTTGGTCACCTTCGCCCTGGGTAGCCGCGGCCTATGACGCAACCTCAACTCGCGCTCGTCACCGGCGCGTCCAGCGGCATCGGATTCGAACTGGCCAAGCAGTTCGCCCAGCATGGCTATGACCTGGTCGTTGCCGCCGAAGACGACGCGATCAACGACGTGCCCGGCAAACTCTCGCAGTTCGGCGCGGCGGTGCAGCCGGTCCAGGCGGACCTGCGCGGCCCCGAGGGGGTGGAGCACGTGTACGAGAGCGCAATCGAAGGCGACCGCGTGCTCGCCGCGGCCGCGCTGAATGCGGGGATCGGCCGCGGGGAAATGTTCCTCAAGAGCGAGCTCGCCGACGACCTCAGCATCATCGATCTCAACGTGCGCTCCACCGTGCACCTGGCCAAGCTGGTTCTGCGTGACATGGCGAATCGCAATGCGGGCAAGGTGCTGTTCACCTCGTCCATCGCCTCGCAGATGCCGGGTTCCTATCAGCCGGTGTACAACGCGTCGAAGTCGTTCATCCAATCCTTCGCCCAGGCGCTGCACGACGAATTGCGCGACACGGCAATCACTGTCACCGCTTTGATGCCCGGACCGACCGACACCAACTTCTTCGGCCGCGCCAAGATGGTGGATTCCCTAATGGGCAAAATGCGCAAGGACGACCCCGCCCAGGTCGCGCGGCAGGGATTCGAGGCGCTGATGCAAGGCGATCAGAAGGTGGTGGCCGGCTCCGCATTGACAAAAGTCATGGGTGCGGCGAACCGCCTGCTACCGGACACGGTCAAAGCCGTTGGCAATCGGGTGATGTCGAAACCGCGGGGCAACTGAACCGATGGCCCGGCGGATCAGGCCAGCACCCGAATCGTTTTCATCGACGCATCGGCGGCATCCGGGGTGTTCATCCCGGCGCGCACGCCGGAACACAAGTAATTCAGCACGGCCTCATTGAGACGCTCTCCGGGCACCACCGCCGGGATGCCCGGGGGATAGGGCGTGATCTGTTCGGCGGCGATCCGCCCGGCGGCCTGATCGGTGGGCACCGCCTCCACGTGCCCAAAGAACGCGTCGCGGGGCAGACACACAGTCTCCAACTGGAGCTCGTCGGGAGAGGGCAGGTCAATCTGCGGCGGGCGGTCGAAGTCGTCGGCCGCCCTGCGCCACGCCCTCAGCGCATCGGTGAGACGGCCGGCGGTGGCCTTGTCGTCCGCAAAGGACAGGGTGGCCAGAATGCGGCGGTGATCGCTCATCCCGGTGTCGACGTGAGCGTTCGCGCGCAGCCAGTCGGCGGCCTGGTAACCGGAGGTGCCCGTGCCCGAGACGTCCATCAGCACCTGCAAGCGGTCCAGGTCGTGGGACGCCTGCGCCCCGAGTAGCTCGTCGTCGAGCACCTCGACGCCGGGCAAAGTTTCGATGTCCGCACGCAACTTGTGTGCGAGATCCAGTGCGGCGCCGAGCAATTCGTGTCCACGCTCCACCATTTGCCGGCGCCATCCGTCCATGGCCGCATACAGCAGGACGTTGGGGCTGGTCGTCATCAGCAGATCCGCGCAGGCCGACAGGCGGTCCTGATCGATCAGGTCGCCCTGCACATGGAACACCGAGCCCTGTTCGAAACCGGCGCCCATCTTGTGCACGCTGACCACGCAGACGTCCGCATCCGCATCCATCGCCCAGGTCGGCAGGTCGTCGTGGAACGGCAGATGTGCCCCCCACGCCTCGTCGATGATCAACGGCTTTCCGCGCCGATGGCACACCTCGGCGATGCCGGCGATGTCGGCGCAGGTGCCGTACGGGCTGGGGCTCACGATGAGCGCCCCGGCGGCGTCGGGATGCTTGTCCCACGCCTCGTCTACCTGCTGCGGCGAGGGTGGATGGGAAAAGTGGTGGTCGGCGTCCCATTGCGGAGTGATCCAGCGCGGCTGCACACCCGAGAAGATCAGCCCCGCCACGATCGACTTGTGACTGTCGCGCCCGACCAGGAGGCTGCCGTCGCCGCCGGCCACGGCCATCATCGCCGCCCGGACCGACAGGGAGCTGCCACAGGTGGAAAACCAGGCGACGTCGGCGCCGACGGCTTCGGCCATCAGGTCCTCCGCGTGCTTCAAATACTGGTTGCTGGTTCTGCGGTCATCCAGCCCGCCGCTGGCCAGTACGTCGTCGAGGAACGGTTCGCGGCCCAGCACCTGCAGGACGCGGTCGTCGGTGCCGCGGCCCTGGCGGTGGCCCGGTGGCGTGAATCCGTAACGGTTCTCGGCCCGATAATCGGCCAGCGCATCGAGTAGGGGAGCGGTCGATTGGTCCATCGCCAACGAATACCCGAGTTGTCAGCGGCTAATTCGTCCTAGTTACCTGCGTAAACACCGGCGTCAGGCGTGGGGCCCGGCGGCGCCCGGCGCGTCCGTCGTCTGGTCCCACCACGACTGGGGCTGTTGGCTCGCCCACCCGCTGACCGCTTCCAGTTCGGCGGCCAGCGAGATCAGCATGCCCTCGCTGTTCGCCGGGCCCATCAGCTGCACACCGATCGGCAAGCCCTCGGAGGTGAAGCCGGCCGGAACGTTGATCGACGGCCAGCCCAGGACGTTCCACGGGAACGTCAGCGGGCACGCCGCAATCATGGCGCGGTCGGTGCCGAACCCACTCAACCGGTCGAAGGCGCGTGCCAGGGGTGGGGGCTGGGCCGTCGTCGGCGCCAACACCACGTCGACGATGTCGAAGATCGAGCCGACCCGGCGCTGGTCTTCGGCTTCGTGGCGACGCGCGCTGCGCAGGATCGCCTGGCCCAGCACGGCGCCCAGGCGCAGGTTGGACAGGGTGCGGGGGTCCAGCACCACCCCGTCGCCCAGCCGCTCCTCCCAATCGCGCAGGCCTGCGGTGGACCGGGCGAGGAAGTCCCACGACAGCCGCATGCCGTAATCGGGGTTGCCCGGCACCACGGTGTGGCCGAGCAGTTCGAGTTGCTTGCCGACCGCCCGCGTCGCGGCCAGGATCTCCGGGTGCAGCTTCGGCCGGAAGCCGGTGTAGGGGAACCGGGTGGACAGCGCGATGTTCAGCGGGCCGGGCGCCTTGCCCACGTAGTCGGAGGCGACGATCGGCGGCGGCTTGTGCCGGTCTCCCTCCACGTTTCCGGAGGCGGCGTCGAGCACCAGCGCCGCATCGGCCACCGTCCGGGCCAGCACGCCATTGACGGTGATGCCGTTGAACGCCTCCGGTAGTGGCCAGGTCGAGATGCGCCCGCGCTGCGGCTTGATGCCGACCAGGTGCGTCCACGCCGCCGGGATGCGAATGCTGCCGGCGCCGTCGGAGCCGATGGCCGCGGTGACCAGTCCGGCCGCCACCGCCGCGGCGCTGCCCCCCGACGATCCGCCCGGGGTGTGCCGGCGCGACCAGGGGTTGCGGGTATGCCCGAAACCGGGTCCGCTGGTGAACGGCCACTGGCCGAGCTCGCAGGTGTTGGTCTTGCCGACGATCACCGCGCCGGCCGCCTTGAGACGGCGCACCACCTCGGCGTCGTGCGTCGCCGGCGCGACCGTCCCCTCGGTCCCGAAGGCGGTGGGCACGCCAGCAACGTCGACGTCGTCTTTGACCGCGATCGGGATCCCCAGCAGCGGGGCGGTGTCGCCGGCCGCGCGGCGCCGGTCGGCCTCGGCGGCGTCGGCCAGCGCCGACTCGGTGAGCACCACCCGAAAGGCGTTGAGCGTGGGCTGGCTGGCGTGGATGGCGTGCAGCGAGCGACCGACCAGTGTGGTGGACGTCACCGAGCGGCTCGCCAGCTGATAGAGCAGGTCAGTGAGCGTGGGCAGGCGCCGGTGGCCGGATCCGGAAATGGACCCGGGACCCGACCCAGAAGCGCCAATCACGGGGTACGAGACTAACGGCGCGGATACCCGTAATGTCGCGGCGGGGTGCAAAACTATTGTGATGCGGCTATACCGAGACCGAGCTGTTGTGTTGCGCCAGCACAAGCTCGGTGAAGCCGACCGGATCGTCACCCTGCTGACTCGTGAGCACGGGCTGGTCCGCGCGGTTGCCAAGGGCGTGCGCCGCACCCGCAGCAAATTCGGTGCTCGGCTGGAGCCGTTCGCGCATATCGACGCGCAGCTGCACCCCGGCCGCAACCTCGACATCGTCACCCAGGTCGTCTCCATTGACGCGTTCGCCACCGACATCGTCAACGACTACGGCCGCTACACGTGCGGGTGCGCCATGCTGGAAACCGCCGAACGCCTCGCCGGCGAGGAGCGGGCACCCGCCCCGGCGCTGCACGGGCTCACGGTGAGCGCGTTGCGGGCGGTGGCCGACGGCCGCCGGTCCCGAGACCTCCTGCTGGACGCCTACCTGTTGCGCGCGATGGGCATCGCAGGCTGGGCGCCCGCGCTGAACGAGTGCGCCCGGTGCGCCACGCCCGGTCCCCATCGGGCGTTCCACGTCGGCGCCGGCGGCAGCGTCTGCACACACTGCCGCCCGGCCGGTTCGACGACGCCACCCCCGGGAGTGCTGGACCTGATGTCCGCGCTGCACGACGGCGATTGGGACTTCGCCGAGCAGACCCCGCAGTCGCACCGTAACTACGTCAGCGGTCTGGTGGCCGCGCACCTGCAGTGGCATCTGGAGCGGCAGCTCAAGACCCTGCCGCTGGTGGAACGGACGTATCACGCCGACCGCACCATCGCCGACCAGCGCGCGGCGCTGATCGGGCAGGATATGGACTGTGGCTAAACTCTGGGCCGGCGGCTCGGGCCGAAAGGCCGAGCTCGCCACGGCGTCAGCCGATTTCCCGCAGCTGCCCCCCGCGCCCGACGACTACCCGGTGTTCCCCGACAAGTCGACCTGGCCGGTCGTCTTTCCCGAGCTGCCGCCCCCGGCCGACGGTGGGCCGTGCCGGCCCCCACAGCACATTTCCAAGGCGGCCGCGCCCAAGATCGAGGCCGACCGATTGCCCCACCATGTGGCCATCGTGATGGACGGCAACGGCCGCTGGGCCACCCAGCAGGGATTGACCCGCACCGACGGTCACAAGGCGGGCGAGGCGGTGGTCATCGACATCGTCTGTGGCGCAATCGAACTCGGCATCAAGTGGCTCAGTCTGTACGCCTTCTCCACCGAGAACTGGAAGCGCTCCCCCGAGGAGGTCCGCTTTCTGATGGGATTCAACCGCGACGTGGTGCGCATGCGCCGGGTGAACCTGAACACCATCGGGGTCAAGATCCGGTGGGTGGGTTCGCGGCCGCGCCTGTGGCGCAGCGTGATCAACGAACTGGCGATTGCCGAAGACCTGACCAAGGACAACGACGTCATCACCGTCAACTACTGCGTCAACTATGGCGGCCGCGCCGAGATCGCCGAGGCGACAAGGGAAATCGCGCGCCTGGCCGCCGCCGGCCGGCTGAACCCCGAGCGCATCACCGAGTCGACCGTGTCGCATCACCTGCAGCGGCCCGACATCCCCGACGTGGACCTGTTCCTGCGGACCTCGGGGGAGCACCGGTCCAGCAACTTCATGCTGTGGCAGGCGGCCTACGCCGAATACGTCTTTCAGGACAAGCTGTGGCCCGACTACGACCGCCGCGACCTGTGGGCGGCGTGTGAGGAATACGCCTCCCGTAACCGCAGATTCGGGAGCGCATAGTGCCGCCGCTGCAGGAGCGCCTGGCATCGATACTCGGCGACGTCCTTCCGCTCGAGGCGGAGGCCGACGGCGCCGTGACGGTGCGCCACGACGCCACCATCGCCTCGTTGCGGGTGGTCAACATCGCCGAGGGTCTCGATCTGGTCTCGCTCACCCAGATACTGGCGTGGGATCTGCCGTCGACCAAGAAGCTAAGCGAGCAGGTGGCCAAGCAGGCCCGCGACAGCAACTTCGGTAGCGTGACCATGGTCGAGAAGGTCAACGATAAAGCGGTGCAACGCAATTCGGGCAGGAGTGCGGCGAAAACCGCCGACGTGATGCTGCGCTATAACTTCCCCGGCGCCGGCCTGACCGACGATGCCCTGCGGACCTTGATCCTGCTGGTGCTCGACACCGGCGCCGAGATACGTCGGGCGCTGACGGCGTAACCGGTTACCGGCCCCCGCAATCCGAGCAGGTGCCGAAGATCTCGATCGTGTGGCTGACGTCGGAGAAGCCATGCTTGGCAGCCACTTCGCTGGCCCACTGTTCGACCTCGTGATCGCCCACCTCGATGGTGGCGCCGCAACTGCGGCAGACCAAATGGTGGTGGTGGTGCTCCGAACATCGGCGGTAGACCGATTCGCCGGTGTCGGTGCGCAGCGTGTCGATCATCCCGGCCGCGGCCATCGACTGCAGGGTCCGGTAAACGGTCGTCAGGCCGATGTTCTCGCCCCGCCGGCGCAGCTCGTCGTGCAGCTCTTGGGCCGAGCGGAACTCGTCGAGCGTCTCCAGCA
>NZ_LZLL01000069.1:0-4125 GCF_001669335.1 Mycobacterium sp. 1245852.3
TCAGCGCCTTGGGGCCGATCGGCTCGCCGGACAGGTGCGGGGTCATCACCAGCGCCACCTCGCCGATGGTGGCGTCGAGCTCGTCGAGCACGCTGCGCTGCTCGGCGATGCGCTCGGTGTACCAGTAGAAGGCGGGGTGCTCGGGCAGATTGCGGTACTCGTACGAGTCGTCTTGCAGCAGAACCTGATTCACGATCAGCTCTTCGACCCGCACGCCCATCAGGGCCAGCGAGCCCAGCGTTCGGGCCGCCTCGGCCGCGACCACCCGCTCGGGGGTCAGCACCAGGTGCGCACTCACCAGATCGCCGTCGGTGAGCAGCGCGCTCAGCGACTCCACCTCCCAGCTGATCCGCTCGAGCAGCTCGACCACCGCCGCCGACCGGGCGTCGTCGGCGGTGACCGACAGCCGGCGATGCCGCGGCCAGGCCCGCTCGACGTACAGCCCGAAGGTGGCGGGCAAAGTCAGCATTCGCAGGGCGTCGGCGGTCGACGCGCAATCGACCACCACCCGATCCCATCGCCCGCTGCGGGCCAGCCCGCCGACGGCGTGCAGCCCGAGCACTTCCTGCACCCCGGGCAGGGCCGAAAGTTCTTCGGGCGCAATGGTACCCAGTTCGGAGTCGGGAAAACGCCGATCCAGGGTGGCGACGACCTCACGCCAGCGGACCTCGAGCAGCGCCAGCGTGTCCAAAGCCAGTGCGTCGAGAAACCCGCCGCCGGCCTCCGCTTGCCCGGTGTCCAGGTCGGCCAGCACCCGCACCAGGTCGCCCCGACTCGGCGAGACGGGAACGCCCAGTACGTCACCCAGCGAGTGCGCCTGGTCGGTGGAGATCACCAGCACCCGTTGCCCGGCGCTCGCGGCACCGACGGCGGTGGCGCAGGCCAGGGTGGATTTCCCTACCCCGCCTTTGCCGACGAAAAGGCTGATCCGGGCCGGGGCGGGCGCTCCGAATTCAGTGGACTCACTCAGCCTCGACTCGTTTCTTCAGATCCTTCAACGCGGTGTCGGTCAACCGGCGCTCGGCTTTGCGCTTGAGCAGCCCGATCATCGGCATAGCCAGGTCGACGGAGAGTTCGTAGGTGACTTCGGTGCCAGATCCCTTGGCCGCCAGTCGATATGAGCCTTCCAGCGCACGCAACAGCGAGCTCGAGACCAGCGTCCAGCTCACCGATTGGCGATCCTTGGGCCACTCGTAGGACATCACCATGGTGTCCTTGATCACCGTTGCGTCCATGACGATCCGCGCAACCTTCGGGTAGCCGTCGGCGTCCTTCTCCTGGACCTCGGCTTCCTTGTACTCCGAGATCCACTGCGGGTAGGAATCGATGTCGGCGATCACCTGCATCACGGTGGCCGGGTCGGCCTCGATGTAGATGGTTTGCGTCGTCTTCTCCGCCACCTGATTGCTGCCCTCTCTCCCGCGAACGGATCGACCGCTGTCGACTGTGGGGATCCCGCGGGTCTCGGTCCGACACGGTACTCTCCGCGGCGGACCCGACCCGGCTAAACTACCGGAGAAACTCCGACCGGACGTGACCGTTCCAGTGTCGTCTTGACCTCGAAGGCCATTTTCTTGCCCGCCACCCGACGGCGGTGCGTCATCTTCGCCAAGTTCAGCTTGGCCAGCTGCCAGGCCGCCACCCCGGTCGGCTCGGCGTGCAGGAAGTAGTGCAGCACGACGCCGTCCAGCGACGGTTCCAGCCAGATTTCCATGGTGCCCGTCAACGCGCCGGTGACCGACCACCGGATGCCCTTTTCCCCGCGGTCCTCGACGACCTCCAGCCGCAGGTCCGGCCACCAGCGCCGCCAGCTGGACCGATCGGCCACCGCGGCGCCCACCCGCGCGCCGTCGGCGGCGACAAACGTCTCATCCGCGATCTGGATGCTGTTCATCACCCCAGCTTCACACACCGGCCCGCGCCACCCCGCCGAGGGCGGGCCGGACGTCGCGGCCCGCAATCGCGGTCCCGGCCCACCCACTGGTAGCCGTGCTGGGTCAACGCGCGGATTAGGCTGGTCGGCAGCAACCCGCTCCCGGGAATCTCCACGAGGTCGATTGAGGTCATAAGAGTGCGTGAGTACAGCGTCCCCGCCCGCTTCTCCGTCGGCGAAAACGACAACATCGCCGCGATGGTCTTCGAACACGAGCGCGACGACCCCAACTTCGTCATCTACCAGCGTCAGGTCGACGGCGAGTGGACCGACGTCACCTGCGCCCAGGCGGCCGAGCGGATCTGCTCGGCCGCATTGGGTTTGATCTCCCTGGGCGTAGAGGCCGGCGACCGGGTGTCCATCTTCTCGGCCACCCGTTACGAATGGGCGATCCTCGACCTGGCCATCCTGGCGGTGGGTGCGGTCACCGTGCCGATCTACGAGACGTCGTCGGCCGAGCAGGTGCGCTGGGTGCTACAGGATTCCGAGGCGGTGCTGGCGTTCGCGGAAACCGACGAGCACGCGGCCATGGTTACCGAGCTGACCGCCGAACTACCCGCGCTGCGCCGGGTGCTGCACATCGACGGTTCGGGGCCCAAGGCGCTCGACCAGCTCGTGGAGGCCGGCGCGTCGGTGGCACCGGCCGAGCTGACCGCGCGCCTCGAGGCGCTGCGGGCGTCGGACCCGGCCACCCTGATCTACACCTCGGGCACCACGGGGCGGCCCAAGGGCTGCCAGCTGACCCATTCGAATCTGCTGTATGAGACCCGCAGCGCCAAGGAGAGCCTGCCGACGCTGCTCGACGAGGGCCAGCGGCTGCTGGTGTTCTTGCCGCTGGCGCACGTGCTGGCGCGCTCGCTCACGTTGTCCGCGTTCGCCAACAAGGTCACCGTCGGCTTCACCAGCGACATCAAGAACCTGGTGCCGCTGTTCGCGGTGTTCAAGCCGACCGTGGTGGTGTCGGTGCCGCGGGTGTTCGAGAAGGTTTACAACACCGCCGAGCAGAACGCCTCGAACGACGGCAAGGGCAGGATCTTCGCGGCGGCCGTCCAAACCGCCGTCGACTGGAGCGAGGCGCAGGACCGCGGCCGCCGCGGCCCGCTGCTGCGCGCCAAGCACGCCCTGTTCGACCGGCTGGTGTACAACAAGCTGCGCGCCGCGCTGGGCGGTGACTGCCACGCGGCCGTCTCCGGCGGCGCGCCGCTGGGCTCGCGGCTGGGGCACTTCTACCGCGGCGTCGGCCTGACCATCCACGAGGGTTACGGCCTGACCGAGACCAGCTCGGCGATCACCGTCAACCAGGTCGGCAACGTCAAGATCGGCACGGTCGGAACGCTGGTGCCGGGCAACAGCATGCGCATCGCGGAGGACGGCGAACTGCTGGTGCGCGGTGGCGTGGTGTTCACCGGCTACTGGCGTAACGAGCAGGCCACCCGCGACGCGTTCACCGATGGCTGGTTCAGGACCGGCGACCTGGGCGTGCTCGACGAGGATGGCTTCTTGAAGATCACCGGGCGCAAGAAGGAGATCATCGTCACCGCCGGCGGCAAGAACGTCGCGCCGGCCGTCCTGGAGGACCGGCTGCGGGCCCACCCGTTGATCAGTCAGGCGATGGTCGTCGGGGACAACAAGCCGTTCATCGGCGCGCTGATCACCATCGACCCCGAGGCGTTCGACGGCTGGAAGCAGCGCAACCAGAAGGGTGCCGGCGCCTCGGTGGGCGATCTAGCCACCGACCCCGACCTGGTCGCCGAGGTGGACGCGGCCATCAAGGACGCCAATCAGGCTGTGTCGCATGCGGAATCGATCCGCAAGTTCCGCATCCTGCCGGTCGATTTCACCGAGGACACCGGCGAACTGACGCCGACGATGAAGGTCAAGCGCAATGTGGTGGCCGAGAAGTTCGCCTCCGACATCGAGGCCATCTACGAGAAGGACTAATGGGCGCCGGTCAGCCCACCAGCGCGCCCAGCCGCGCCGCCAGGGTGTCCCACCGCCACTGAGCCATCACCCAGTCGCGCCCGGCCGCGCCCATCGCGGCCGCGCGGTCGCGATCGGTCAGCAATTCGGTGACGGCACCGGCGATCTCGGCCACCTCGCGGCCGTCGACGACCAACCCGGTCTTGTTGTGCTGCACCGTTTCTGGGGCTCCCCCGGATTTGCCGGCGATGACCGGCACGCCGGTCGCCGAG
>NZ_LZLL01000070.1:0-4613 GCF_001669335.1 Mycobacterium sp. 1245852.3
CGACGCACGCCGCCAATACCCCACCCCCACACCAGCACCGGCCACATACAACTCACCAACCACCCCCACCGGCACCGCACGCAACCACTGGTCCAGGACAAAGAACGCCAGGTGATCCAACGGCACCCCGATGGGACTGACAATGCTCTCGAGGTCACCGGCCCCGATCTCTCGGTATGAAGCGTGCACCGTGGTTTCGGTGGTGCCGTACATGTTGACCAGTCGTGGCAGCCGTGGGTGGCTGCCCAGCCACGGCCGAAGACGTTGCGGTTCAAGCGCTTCCCCACCGAACACCACCGTCTGCAGTCTTAGCCGCTCTCCCAGCCCGGGCTCGAGAGTGTCGGCGGTTTGCAGTGCATAGAACGCCGACGGCGTCTGGCTCAGAACGCTGACCTGTTCGCTGACCAGCAAGGCATGTAGATCCTGTGGGGAACGCACCACCGAGTCAGGCACGACCACCAGCCGACCGCCACGCAGTAAGGCGCCCCAGATCTCCCACACCGAGACGTCGAACGCCAGCGAATGCCATTGTGACCACACCGAGCCGGGCCCCGGCGGCAGTGCGGGATCCAGCGCGGCCAGCAGCCGGGTGACGTTGTGATGGGTCACCGCAACCCCTTTGGGGACACCGGTGGTGCCCGAGGTGTAGATCAGATAGGCGATATCCTGTGGCGCCGGGGCCGGCAGCGCGGTGGCGGGTTGGGAATCGGCAGCGGAGTCAGCGAGGTCGATCACCACCACGTCGTACGGGTCCAGCCGGCCGGCCAATCCCGCACCGGCCAGGACGGCGACTGGGTCGGCATCGGTGAGCATGAAACCGATCCGGGTGTCGGGATGGGCGGGGTCGATCGGCACGTACGCTGCCCCCGTCTTGAGCACCGCTAGGATCGCCGTCACAGACTCGGCCGCGTGGGGGATCAGTAGGGCAACCCGTTCACCGGTGCGGGCTCCGTGTCTAACCAGCAAGTGCGCCAACCGGTTCGACGCCTCATCGAGGTCTCGGTAACTCATGTTGCGGTGTTCGAAAGTGACCGCCACGGCTTGTGGGGTCTGCGCAACCTGGGCGGCGAATGCCTCGGGAATTGACACCACCCTCGGCGTGGGCGCGGTCAAGACCGACCGATTACTCGAGCCGTCCAGCACGGCACGCTCAACCGGGCCGACGACGTCAATCGACGACAGTCGTTTGTCACAGCTGGCGGTCATGGCAGCCAGCAATCGCGGTAGGTGATTGATCAGTGCGTCGATGGTGGCCGCGTCGATCACGTCGGTGTCGTATTCGACTCGGATGCCCAGTTCGCGACCGGGGATCACCTGCACGGTCAGCGGGTAGTGGTTGTATTCGCGACTGGTGATCTCGGTGATGGTGATACCGCCTGCGTCGAGCAGTCCGGCGGTGTCGATGGGATAGTTCTCGTAGACGAACAGGGTGTCGAAAAGCGCCGTGACGCCGGCGATCTGCTGGAGGTCGCTGAGCGCCAAGTGCTGGTGTTCGGCGGTGTCGTTGTGAAAGGCCTGGAGTTGGTCCAGGAGGTCGGCGACGGTAGTTGCGGCAGCGATACGCGCGCGCACGGGCGTGGTGTTGATCAGCAAACCGACCATCGATTCGACGCCCTGCACATCGACGGTCCGCCCCGACGTCACGGTGCCGAAGGCGACGTCGTGTTGACCGGTGAACAGGACGAGCATCTGGGCCCACGCGGCGTGCAGCGCGGTGCTGAGGGTGGTATGCCTCGAGCGTGCCAGGTCACGAAGGGCCCCGGTGGTTTCGGCTGAGATTCGTAACGATTCGACACCTCGGCGCCCGAGGGTCAGGGTTCTTGCCGGGGCTACCAGGGTGGGACTCTCAAACCCGTTGAGCGCCTTGATCCATGTCAATTTGGCCGCGCCATGGTCTTGGCGGGCAAGCCAGCTGATTAGCCCGCGATACGGTGCCGGCTCGGGCAACCGGTGCCCCTGATAGCAGGCCAAGATCTCCCGCAGAAGGATCGGCAGCGACCAACCATCCAGCACGATGTGGTGATTGGTCAATACCAGCCGATGCTGGTCTGTCGTGGTGCGGATCAGCGCGGCCCGGAAAGGGGATCCCTCGGTGAGGTCGCTGACCGCGGCGCGCTCAGCGGCGCACACACGCTCGATCCCTCCCTCGACGTCGGTGCTGCCCTCGAGGTCCACATATTGCCAGGTGATTTCGGGATCGGTAGCGATGATCTGCACCGGCTCGCGGAAGCGGGTGCAGAATTCGGCGCAAAGGTGGGGATGTCGTTTGACTATGTTGTGCAGCGAATCGTGCAGCCGGGTCGGTTCCAAGGGGCCAGACAGGACCGTTTCCAGCTGCACCGCATAGATGTCGTCGCTCGAGTCGCATGCGAGGGTGGCATGGAACAGCAGTCCCTGCTGCAGCGGCGTGAGGGGCAGCACGTCGGCGATCCCGTGTCCCTGTTGTAGCTCGTCGATCTGTCGCTGGCTGAGTCGGGCCGGCACGATGTCGGAGGGTGTCAGCCCTCCTCCGCCGGCGCGGACATGTCGGCAGATGCCCGCTAGCGCCTCGAACCACAGCCGATTCAGCCGGTCTATCTGTTCGCGGTCGAGAACCGTTGCCGCCCACGTCCAGTTGGACTGCATTCGCGGTCCGGAAGGGGTGTTCACAGCGGCGGCGTTGAGTTCAACGGTGTGCGCCAACGGCATTGGTATGGCGGAGGCCATGCTCGTCACCCACAAACTGTCTTGGTCGACACGCCAGAGTTCGCCGGAGAACTCGCCGGTCTCTGCGCCGAGGCGACCCAGATAGTTGAATCCGATCGCCGGGTCAACGCCCTTCAGGTTCACGTCGGGGTTCAGGTAGCGCAGCAGGCCATAGGTCAAGCCATCAGGCAAGGCACGCAGCTGTTCCTTGGCGTCCTTGATCACCGGTCCCAACGCGGCATCACCGGCGACTACCTGCGGCCAGGACAGCTCCCCGGCGACCAGCGATATCGGGTACTTGGTGGTGAACCATCCCACCGTGCGCGATAGATCGACATGGGCGGCCAGCTCTTCGTGGCGGCCGTGGCTCTCGACGTCGATGCCGATCGGCGCCCCGGCGGCGCCGAGAAACTCGTTGCAGGCCAACCCGAACGCAATCAACAGGATGTCCTGCACCCCAGCGTGAAACGCCGCAGGTACCTCAGCGATCAGCTGCTGGGTCGTTTCGACATCCAAGACCGCGGACAACCGCCCCGCCGTGGCATAGGTGTCCACCTCCGGTCGCGCGGCCGCTAACGTCGCGGGCGTCGTTGAGACCTGACGCCATGCGTCGGCAAATTTCGCCACCGCTGCGTTGTGGGCGTGTTCGTGCAGCAGTGCTGTCCAGGTGGAAAACGACGTCCCACCCGACGGAAGCACGATGCCCTGCCCAGCTCGACACTGGGCCCAGGCAATGTTGATGTCCTCCAGGATGATTCGCCAGGAGACGCCATCTACGGCCAAATGGTGGGCGATCAAAACCAACTGCTGCGGACGAGGCACCCACAAAGCGCTGAGCATGATCCCGGACGTGGGGTTCAACCGGGACCGCGCCGTCATCAGGGCCTCATCGGACAGCGCGTCCACCTGCTGCAGGCAGTCCTGCGCCCGCAGCGATCCGGCCTCGGGCACCATCAGCGACCAGCCACCGGCGCCATCGTCGTCGACCCGCAGCCGTAACATCGCGTGCCGATCCAGCAGCGCCTGCAGCAGCGCCACCACGTCGGCCTCGGCCACGCCGACCGGGGCCCGCACCACGACGGTCTGGTTGAACAAATCGACCGGGCCCGCGACATCGCGCAACCAGCCCATGATCGGGGTCGCCATGACGCGGCCGATACCCTCGTCGGCGACGGCGACCTCCCCGTCGGTGAAGATCGCCACCCGAGCCAGTCGGGCTACCGTCTGCTCGACAACGACATCCCGTGGCCGACACAACACCCCAGCAGTTCGCGCACGGGACACCACCTGCATCGACAAGATGCTGTCCCCGCCGAGCTCGAAGAACGAATCGTCGACCCCGACCCGCTCGACACCCAGCACCCCCGCATAGACAGCAGCCAGGATCTCCTCCAGCGCGGTCGCCGGAGCGCGGTAGGGGTCCCGGCCGCGATACTGCGGGGCCGGTAGGGCGTGCTGGTCGAGTTTGCCGTTGACGGTCAGCGGCATGGCGTCGAGAACCACGATCGCAGCCGGCACCATATAGGCCGGCAACAGCTCACCCAGCCGAGCACGCACCTGGCTGGGATCGACTGCACCCGAACGGGATTCCGTGACATAACCCACCAGCCGCTTATCACCGGGTGGATCCTCACGAGCGACGACCACCGCCTGCTCCACCCCCACCACACCAGCTAACGCGCTACGCACCTCCCCCAGCTCGACGCGATACCCGCGAATCTTGACCTGCTCATCAGCGCGGCCCACATAGCGCAACTGCCCATCGGGTGTCCAGCACACCAAATCCCCGGTGCGATACATCCGCGCACCCGGCCCCCCGAACGGACACGCCACAAACCGCGACCCCGTCAACGACGCACGCCGCCAATACCCCACCCCCACACCAGCACCGGCCACATACAACTCACCAACCACCCCCACCGGCACCG
>NZ_LZLL01000071.1:0-14041 GCF_001669335.1 Mycobacterium sp. 1245852.3
CAACGCGAAGAACCTTACCTGGGTTTGACATGCACAGGACGCGTCTAGAGATAGGCGTTCCCTTGTGGCCTGTGTGCAGGTGGTGCATGGCTGTCGTCAGCTCGTGTCGTGAGATGTTGGGTTAAGTCCCGCAACGAGCGCAACCCTTGTCTCATGTTGCCAGCGGGTAATGCCGGGGACTCGTGAGAGACTGCCGGGGTCAACTCGGAGGAAGGTGGGGATGACGTCAAGTCATCATGCCCCTTATGTCCAGGGCTTCACACATGCTACAATGGCCGGTACAAAGGGCTGCGATGCCGTAAGGTTAAGCGAATCCTTTTAAAGCCGGTCTCAGTTCGGATTGGGGTCTGCAACTCGACCCCATGAAGTCGGAGTCGCTAGTAATCGCAGATCAGCAACGCTGCGGTGAATACGTTCCCGGGCCTTGTACACACCGCCCGTCACGTCATGAAAGTCGGTAACACCCGAAGCCAGTGGCCTAACCTTTTGGAGGGAGCTGTCGAAGGTGGGATCGGCGATTGGGACGAAGTCGTAACAAGGTAGCCGTACCGGAAGGTGCGGCTGGATCACCTCCTTTCTAAGGAGCACCACGAAAAGCACTTCAATTGGTGAAGTGCGAGCCGTGAGGGGTTCTCGTCTGTAGTGGACGAAAACCGGGTGCACAACAGCAAATGATTGCCAGACACACTATTGGGCCCTGAGACAACACTCGGTCGATCCGTGTGGAGTCCCTCCATCTTGGTGGTGGGGTGTGGTGTTTGAGTATTGGATAGTGGTTGCGAGCATCTAGATGAACGCGTGGTCTTCGTGGGCGGCGTGTTCATCGAAATGTGTAATTTCTTTTTTAACTCTTGTGTGTAAGTAAGTGTTTAAGGGCGCATGGTGGATGCCTTGGCATCGAGAGCCGATGAAGGACGTGGGAGGCTGCGATATGCCTCGGGGAGCTGTCAACCAAGCATTGATCCGAGGATTTCCGAATGGGGAAACCCAGCACGAGTGATGTCGTGTTACCCGTATCTGAATATATAGGGTGCGGGAGGTAACGCGGGGAAGTGAAACATCTCAGTACCCGTAGGAGAAGAAAACAATTGTGATTCCGTCAGTAGTGGCGAGCGAACGCGGAACAGGCTAAACCGCACGCATGTATAACCGGGTAGGGGTTGTGTGCGCGGTGTTGTGGGATTGATATGTCTCAGCTCTACCTGGCTGAGGGGTAGTCAGAAAGTGTCGTGGTTAGCAGAAATGGCCTGGGATGGCCTGCCGTAGACGGTGAGAGCCCGGTACGCGAAAACCCGTCACCTACCCTGTATTAACTCCCGAGTAGCAGCGGGCCCGTGGAATCTGCTGTGAATCTGCCGGGACCACCCGGTAAGCCTAAATACTTCTCGATGACCGATAGCGGATTAGTACCGTGAGGGAATGGTGAAAAGTACCCCGGGAGGGGAGTGAAATAGTACCTGAAACCGTGTGCCTACAATCCGTCAAAGCCTCCTCGTGGGGTGATGGCGTGCCTTTTGAAGAATGAGCCTGCGAGTCAGGGACACGTCGCGAGGTTAACCCGTGCGGGGTAGCCGCAGCGAAAGCGAGTCTGAATAGGGCGCATCCCTTTGGGGTGTAGTGGCGTGTTCTGGACCCGAAGCGGAGTGATCTACCCATGGCCAGGGTGAAGCGCGGGTAAGACCGCGTGGAGGCCCGAACCCACTTAGGTTGAAGACTGAGGGGATGAGCTGTGGGTAGGGGTGAAAGGCCAATCAAACTCCGTGATAGCTGGTTCTCCCCGAAATGCATTTAGGTGCAGCGTTGCGTGGTTCACCACGGAGGTAGAGCTACTGGATGGCCGATGGGCCCTACTAGGTTACTGACGTCAGCCAAACTCCGAATGCCGTGGTGTAAAGCGTGGCAGTGAGACGGCGGGGGATAAGCTCCGTACGTCGAAAGGGAAACAGCCCAGATCGCCGGCTAAGGCCCCTAAGCGTGTGCTAAGTGGAAAAGGATGTGTAGTCGCAGAGACAACCAGGAGGTTGGCTTAGAAGCAGCCACCCTTGAAAGAGTGCGTAATAGCTCACTGGTCAAGTGATTATGCGCCGATAATGTAGCGGGGCTCAAGCACACCGCCGAAGCCGCGGCACATTCACGTCTACGTGAATGTGGGTAGGGGAGCGTCCCTCATTCAGCGAAGCCTCCGGGTAACCGGTGGTGGAGGGTGGGGGAGTGAGAATGCAGGCATGAGTAGCGATAAGGCAAGTGAGAACCTTGCCCGCCGTAAGACCAAGGGTTCCTGGGCCAGGCCAGTCCGCCCAGGGTGAGTCGGGACCTAAGGCGAGGCCGACAGGCGTAGTCGATGGACAACGGGTTGATATTCCCGTACCCGTGTATAGGCGTCCCTGATGAATCAGCGGTACTAACCACCCAAAACCGGATCGACCATTCCCCTTCGGGGGCATGGAGTTTCGGGGCTGCGTGGGACCTTCGCTGGTAGTAGTCAAGCGATGGGGTGACGCAGGAAGGTAGCCGTACCAGTCAGTGGTAATACTGGGGCAAGCCCGTAGGGAGAGCGATAGGCAAATCCGTCGCTCATTAATCCCGAGAGGTGATGCATAGCCGATTGAGGCGAATTCGGTGATCCTCTGCTGCCAAGAAAAGCCTCTAGCGAGCACATACACGGCCCGTACCCCAAACCAACACAGGTGGTCAGGTAGAGAATACCAAGGCGTACGAGATAACTATGGTTAAGGAACTCGGCAAAATGCCCCCGTAACTTCGGGAGAAGGGGGGCCGGAATACCGTGAACACCCTTGCGGTGGGAGCGGGATTCGGCCGCAGAAACCAGTGGGTAGCGACTGTTTACTAAAAACACAGGTCCGTGCGAAGTCGCAAGACGATGTATACGGACTGACGCCTGCCCGGTGCTGGAAGGTTAAGAGGACCCGTTAACCGTAAGGTGAAGCGGAGAATTTAAGCCCCAGTAAACGGCGGTGGTAACTATAACCATCCTAAGGTAGCGAAATTCCTTGTCGGGTAAGTTCCGACCTGCACGAATGGCGTAACGACTTCCCAACTGTCTCAACCATAGACTCGGCGAAATTGCACTACGAGTAAAGATGCTCGTTACGCGCGGCAGGACGAAAAGACCCCGGGACCTTCACTACAACTTGGTATTGGTGTTCGGTACGGTTTGTGTAGGATAGGTGGGAGACTGTGAAGTACAGACGCCAGTTTGTATGGAGTCGTTGTTGAAATACCACTCTGATCGTATTGGACACCTAACGTCGAACCCTTATCGGGTTCACGGACAGTGCCTGGCGGGTAGTTTAACTGGGGCGGTTGCCTCCTAAAATGTAACGGAGGCGCCCAAAGGTTCCCTCAACCTGGACGGCAATCAGGTGTTGAGTGTAAGTGCACAAGGGAGCTTGACTGCGAGACTTACAAGTCAAGCAGGGACGAAAGTCGGGACTAGTGATCCGGCACCTCTGAGTGGAAGGGGTGTCGCTCAACGGATAAAAGGTACCCCGGGGATAACAGGCTGATCTTCCCCAAGAGTCCATATCGACGGGATGGTTTGGCACCTCGATGTCGGCTCGTCGCATCCTGGGGCTGGAGCAGGTCCCAAGGGTTGGGCTGTTCGCCCATTAAAGCGGCACGCGAGCTGGGTTTAGAACGTCGTGAGACAGTTCGGTCTCTATCCGCCGCGCGCGTCAGAAACTTGAGGAAACCTGTCCCTAGTACGAGAGGACCGGGACGGACGAACCTCTGGTATACCAGTTGTCCCACCAGGGGCACGGCTGGATAGCCACGTTCGGACAGGATAACCGCTGAAAGCATCTAAGCGGGAAACCTTCTCCAAGATCAGGTTTCTCACCCTTTTAGAGGGATAAGGCCCCCCGCAGACCACGGGTTCGATAGGCCAGACCTGGAAGCCCAGTAATGGGTGCAGGGAACTGGCACTAACCGGCCGAAAACTTACCAACACACAATCGCAACCACAGTCCAATTCACGGCAGCAATGCCGCGAACACCGCACCCCCCACCAAACAAATTTAAATAGAGTTACGGCGGCCACAGCGACAGGGAAACGCCCGGTCCCATTCCGAACCCGGAAGCTAAGCCTGTCAGCGCCGATGATACTGCCCATACGGGTGGAAAAGTAGGACACCGCCGAACATACACAAAAACACCCCCGGCAACGGGGGTGTTTTTGCATGCGCAATTAGTCGAAAAGTGTCAAAGTCACCCGTTGCTTTTCTAATTCGAGCAATGTGCGCTTTCGGCCGAGTCCGCCGCCGAAGCCCGTGAGGCTTCCATTGGCCCCGATGACGCGATGGCAGGGAACGACGATGGCGATCGGGTTGTGGCCGTTGGCCAACCCGACGGCGCGGGCGGCGCCCGGCGCTCCGATCTGCTCGGCGATTTCGCCGTACGAGCGGGTTTCGCCGTACGGAATGGTCAGCAGCGCCCGCCATACTCGGCGCTGAAATTCGGTGCCGCGCAGGTCGAGCTCGACATCAAAATTCGTCAGCTCGCCGGCGAAATACGCGGCGAGTTGTTCGACAGCCTCACCGAACGCCCGGGGGTTCGGTGACCAGTCGGCGCGGCTCGGTTCATAGGTCTGGTCGACCATTCGCAGATTGGTCAGCACGGAGCCGCGACCGGCCAGGGTCAGCAGCCCGATCGGGCTGTCGATGGTGCGGTACTCGATCATGTGCGGCACTCCTCTCCCCGCAAGCGGGAGGTGCCCCCGCATCGCTTCGTCCCCCGCAAGCGGGAGGTCCTCATCGCAAGCGGGAGGTGCCCCCGCTGCCTCGTCGCCGGCGCGAATCATGCGACCTCCTGTGGCGGCCAATGGTTTACCGGATGCTCGAGAGTGGTCCAAAGGTACTGGGTGGCATAGGAACGCCACGGTCGCCACCGCGCGGCGCGTGCGGCGAGGGACCGTTCGTCGGACGGCAGGCCCAGCTGTTCGGCGGCCAGGCGCACGCCCAGATCGCTGGCGGGAAACGCGTCGGGATCGCCGAGGCCGCGCATGGCGATGACCTCCGCGGTCCACGGGCCCACCCCGGGCAGGGCGAGCAGTTGCGTTCGGGCCCTTTCCCAGTCGCACCCGGGGCTCAGCACCACACTGCCGTCGGCGAGGCCAGCGACCAAAGCGCTCAGGGTTCGTTGCCGGGCTCTGGGCACCGCCAGATGAACCGGATCGATCTCGGCCAACTGCTCGACGGACGGGAAGGTGTGGGTCAGCGATCCCTCCCGATCGTCGATCGGCTGCCCATAGGCAGCGACCAGGCGGCCCGCATGGGTGCTCGCCGCCTTGGTGGACACCTGCTGGCCCAGCACCGCACGCACCGCGAGCTCGGCCTCGTCGACCGTGCGCGGAATTCGCTGTCCGGGCGCCTTGGCTACGACGGCGGCGAACTCGTCGTCCGCGCCGAGCGCATCGTCCACGGCTTGCGGGTCGGCATCGAGGTCCAGCAGACGCCGGCAGCGCGCGATGGCCGTCGTCAGATCGCGAAAGTCGTCGAGCACGAGCACGCAACGGACGTGATCGAGGGCGGGCGTCAGGGCGACGATCGCGTTGCCGAACGGCAGGCGCAGGCTGCGCCGATAGGCGCCATCGCGGATCTCCTCACAACCGGGAACCGTGCCCGCCGCCAGATGACCGAAGACACCGGCGTACGCGAAGGGCGTGCGCACCGGGAGCCGGAGGCTCACCGTGCCAGGCGAATTCGGGGCCGACGCGGCGCGTGTCACCGCGCGCCGCCGCAGCGCGCTCGGTGTGTTCTCGAACACCGAGCGCACGGTGTCGTTGAACTGACGGATGCTGGAAAAGCCCGCGGCGAATGCGACGTCGCCGAACGGCAGATCCGTCGTCTCGATCAGCACGCGCGCGGTTTGCGCCCGTTGCGCGCGGGCCAGGGCTAGCGGGCCGGCCCCCACCTCGGCCTGCAGGAGGCGCTCCAGCTGCCGGGTGGTGTAACCGAGTTCGGCGGCCAGGCCGGTGACTCCCGCACGGTCCACCGCGCCGTCGGCGATCAGCCGCATCGTTCGCGCCACGATGTCATCCCGCACGTTCCATTCCGGAGACCCCGGGGAGGCGTCGGGGCGGCACCGCTTGCACGCGCGGAAGCCGGCGCGCTGCGCGGCCGCCGCGGTCGGATAAAACCGCACGTTCCGGGCAAACGGTGGCCGCACCGGGCAGCTGGGCCGGCAATAGATCCGGGTGGTCAGCACCGCGGTGACGAACCAGCCGTCGAACCGGGCGTCCTTCGACTGGACGGCGCGGTAGCAGCGTTCGAAATCGTCGTGCACGGTTCCACACTTACACCCAACCCCCGACAAAACTGGCGGAAAAGCGACATCGTCGTGGGATGCACCCGCGCGACCTATTCAACCTGGTGGGCGGCGCACCATCCGATGCGCCTTTCTCGTCCATTCGAGCTATTTCCAGCGCGCGATGGTATTAACTGTGACGCAACTCGCTGGCTCCTTTGCTATCGCCCGAACCGGGGTGAGCGAGTTCGGGGAAAGGCGAACCGATGACGCGGCTAGCGACGTGGTGGGCGCAAGACGACCACTTCGATTGGCTGACAGGTTATTTGCAGGCCCACGGGCTCAGCACGAGCACCCGCAGGGTTCTCGCCGTGGTGGCGTCCTCGTTGGTATTGGTGCCCGTCAACGTGCTGTACGGGCCCGTCCCGTTGTATCCGCGTGTGGCGCTGGCGGTTTCGGTCGTCGCCGCCGTCTTGGGGCTGGGCATGGCGGCGTTGTGGTTGAGCGGGTGGCCCACCCGACGACAGTCCATCTTCTACATCCTGACCGGCGCCATATCCATTGGTGGCGGTTGTCTGTGGCAGCCTCAGCCACTCGTGGGGCTGATGTCGTGCTCGGCGTTATCGGTCACCGGCGGCTACATCGCGTTCTTCCACACGGTCCGGCTCATGGCGCTGAATTTCGTTCTGGCCAGCGCGATCGGGGCCTGGCAGGCGGTGCGGCTGGCCGCCAGCGGACAGACCCTGCTGGCCTTCACCGGTTACTTTCTGGTCCTGGAACTCAACGTGGTCGTGCCGCTCGCCATCCAGGTCGTGGTGCGCGCGCTGTGGATGGACCTCTTGCGCGCCAACCGTGACCCGCTGACCGGTCTGCTGAACCGGAGAGCCTGCGACCGGGCCATTGTCGGCCGAATGCTGGCCGGCGCCCATCACATGTTTCTGGCGGTCGCCATGGTCGATCTCGACCGCTTCAAAGAGCTCAACGACAGTCGCGGACACGCCGCCGGCGACGAGGCGCTGATCGCTGTGGCGGGCACCTTGACCACCGCGTGCGGCGAGACCGCTGTGGTCGGGCGAGTCGGCGGGGAGGAATTCCTGGTCGCCGACATCGTGACGACAGAACAGCTGCCGGACTGGGGTCGGCAGCTCTGCGACGCCGTGGCCGGGGTGGACGTGTCGGTGACCGCCAGCGTCGGAATCGCCACGCTGGCGCTGAGCAACGTGGTCTCGGACTACGCCGAGCACGCGTTTCACCAGTTGGTCGCCCATGCCGACACCGCGATGTACGAGGCCAAGCGGTGTGGCGGTAATCAGACCCGGCACCACCAGATCGCGGTCTGAGCGGTACCCGCGGGGGCGCGTTGCGTTCAGCTGATCGGATCCTTCGGCGAGTGGTGTTCGACCGCCGCGGCGGCGGCGATGAAGTCGCGTGCCGAGCGAGACAGCGGTCGATCGGAATTCCAGATCATGCCGACATCGCGATAGGCGTCGGCGTCGGCCAGCCGCAGCACCCGCACCCCCGGTGCGTACTCGCTGCCGTCGATGGGCACCAGACTGACGCCCAGTCCCGCGGCGACTAGGCCGGCGACCGTCGTGAGGGTCGGGGCCTCCAATCCGATGCGGGGCCGAAACTGCGCTGCCGCACAGAGCTCGTCGAGCAGTCCCCGCATGCCGAATCCGCGGTGCATCGTCACGAAGCGCTCGTCGGCCAGATCGATCATGGACACCGCCGCACCGTGCGAAAAGCGGTGGTCCTGGGGCACGGCGATGCCCAGCCGTTGACGAAACAGGCTGCGCCAGGCCAGCGTTCGTTTGCGCGGCCGTGGCGATACCACGCCGATGTCGACGACTCCGGACCGCACGCGATCGCCGATCGACTCGGCGGGCCCTTCCTCCAGCGCGAACGTCACCCGCGGTGACGATTCCCCGAACTTCGCGATCAACCTCGGAACCACCGTCGATCCGAACGAGCTCAGAAAGGCCAACCGGATCTCGCTGACGGCCGGGTTTGTCAGGTCATCGATCTCGCGCCGGGCCGAGTCGAGCTCGAGCTGGGCCCGCCGCGCGTGCTCGTAGAAGATCCGGCCGTACGTGTTGAGGGCAAGGCGTTTGCCGTGCCGGTCGAACAGCGGCGTCCCCACCTGCTGTTCCAGGCGCGCCAGCATCCGGGTCAGCGTCGGCTGGGCGACATGGAGCTGCTGTGCCGCCGCCGTGACGTGCTGCAATTCGGCGAGTGTGACGAACCACTCGTAGTCGCCGTCCGACATGCAACCACCTCTGCTTATGTGTTTCACGCATCATAAGCACCGAAATAATTCATTTCCTTTTCAGCTGCACGGCCCGAAGCATTGTTGGCATGCCTCACGTCGTCGCGCATCGGGCCGGATCCAGGGGATATCGGCGCATGACGATCGCGCTGTACGGTGCCGGCCTGTCCAGTTTCGCCGCCATGTACTGCACGCAGGCGCTGCTCCCGGCATTGTCGGCGTCCTACCGGATCACGCCGGCGACCGCGGCGTTGACGGTTTCGCTGACGACGGGCATGTTGGCGCTGTCGATCATTCCGGCGAGCGTGCTGTCCGAGCGCTACGGACGCATCACCGTGATGCTGACGTCGGGCATAGCGTCCAGCGTTATCGGGCTGTTGCTGCCGCTGAGTCCCACCCTCGGCGTGCTACTGGCCGGCCGCGCGCTGCATGGCGTCGCGCTGGCCGGTATACCGGCGGTCGCCATGGCATTCCTGGCCGAGGAGGTGCACGCCTCGTCGCTCGGTTCGGCGATGGGCCGCTACGTCGCGGGCACCACGGTGGGAGGGCTGGTCGGGCGGATCGTGCCGTCCCTGGTCGTCGACGTCAGCAATTGGCGGGTCGCGCTGTTGGTGTGCTCGGTGATGACGCTTGCCGGCACGGTCGTGTTCGCCCTGTTGGTGCCCCGGTCGCAGTTCTTCAGCCCGAAGGCGGCGAGCGTGCGCGACACTGTGCGCAACCTTGCCGCACATGTGCGAAACCCCGTGCTGCTGAAGCTGTTTGCCTTGGGTTCGGTGGTGATGGGGGCGTTCGTCACGGTGTACAACTACCTCGGATACCGGCTGACGGACCGGCCCTTCGGATTGGCATCCTCGGTGGTCGGGCTGTTGTTCGTGCTGTACCTGGTGGGCACCTGGACGTCGGTGGTGGCCGGGCGGCTCGCGGACCGCAGGGGCCGCCGGCTCGTGCTCGGCTCGGCATTGCCGATCACCGTGGCCGGCCTGCTGCTCACCGTCCCGCACGCGCTGGCCGTCATCGTCATCGGTGTCGGCGTGTTCACCGGCGGCTTCTTCGCCGCGCACACCGTCGCCAGCGGCTGGGTGGGTGCGGTGGCGCAGCGCGACCGCGCGGAGGCCTCGGCGCTGTACCTGTTCAGCTACTACCTGGGCGGATCGGTGGCCGGCGCCTTGGGCGGCGTCGTGTACGGCAGCGGCGGCTGGCCGGCGACCGTGTTGTTCGTTGGCGGGCTGCTGGCGGCCGGTACCTTGCTCGTCGCAATGTTAGTGCGGCAGACGGCAACTCGGCCCGATGCGCGCCTGGCCGTCGCCGTCGCCCGATGAACCGCTAGGCCTGCGCCTCAGCCGGGAGGCGTTCCGACGCACACGCCACCGGCGCAGGCACCCGCACCGCCCGGTCCCGCCGACGCCCCGGCACCCGGGACTCCCGCGCTGGCCCCGCCGGGTCCGGCGCCGGCCCCCGAACCGCCCGGTCCGGCGGTGGTCGCACCGCCCGGCCCGACGCCCGGTCCACCGCCACCCGGTCCGCCGGTCCCCGGCGCCGTCGGAGCGGTTGTCGTGACGCTCGCCGGCGTCGTGACGGTGGTGGTGACGGTCGACGTGCTGGGGTTCTTGTTGTCCTTGCCCGAGCTGCAACCCGCGGTCAACGAACTCAAGGCGATCGCCGCGGCGATTCCCGCGGCGACCGAAACACGGGTGACTCCACTACCGGTCATGCGCAAACCAATCTCTGAGGGGTCAGTTCTTGTGTCCCTCTACCCATTTCGGTCTGATATCAACCGTGTCCGGCCGACGGGTCGTCCACCGCGACGGGCACCGCCAGTCGGGTGGGACGCTCATGGCCGCGCAGGGTCACGCTGTCGCCCAGAGACCAACGCGCCCGCTCGGTTTCGCTGGCGCGCTCGATCGCGTCGGCCGTCGCGAGCAGCCGGCTCGCGTGCGCCTTGGCCAGCTCGCACAGCCGGGCCGCCTCGTTGACCGGCTCACCGATCACGGTGTATTCGAAGCGCTCCCTGGCACCGACGTTTCCGGCCACGGCTTGGCCGGCCGCCACGCCGATGCCCGCGGACAGCTCAGACATTTCGTTGGCCAGCCGTTCGGAGATGCTGCGCCCGGCGGCAAGGGCCGCGTCTTCCGGTGAATCAAGGCGGTTGGGAGCCCCGAAGATCGCCAGCGTCGCATCGCCCTCGAACTTGTTGACCAGCCCGCAATAACGGTCCACCTCTTCGACGACGATCCCGAAAAATTGGTTGAGCACGGCCACCACCTCGGCCGGCGGGCGGCTGGTCACCAACTGGGTGGAGCCGATGATGTCGATGAATACGACTGCGACATGGCGTTCTTCGCCGCCCAGCTTCGGCTTCTCGCGTTCGGCGGCCAGGGCCACTTCGCGCCCCACGTGGCGGCCGAAGAGGTCGCGAACGCGTTCGCGCTCGCGCAGTCCGTTGACCATCGCGTTGAAGCCGCGCTGCAGCTCGCCGAGTTCGGTGCCGTCGAATACCACCAATTCGCCGCGCAGATCACCCTTTTCGACGCGCTGAAGCGCGGCCCGCACCACGCGCACCGGTGTCGCGGTCAGCCACGCCAGGATCCACATCAGGATGCAGCCGAAGATCAGCGCCGCCGACGACACGATCAGGACACCGACAGCGAACTGGGTCTGGGTGAGATTGTTCAGCCAGATCTCGAACAGCGTCAAGAGCGCGATGCCGATGACCGGAACACCTGAACCGAGGAACCACACCGTCATGGTCCGCCCCATGATCCCGGCCGCCAGCCGACGGGGCGGCGGACCGGCCTCGAGCGCCTGAGCCGCCACCGGACGCAACGCGAACTCGGCGAGCAGATAACTGCCGGTGGCCACCAACACACCGCAGAAACTCACCCCGACCAGGAAGCGGGGGATGAACATCGTGTTGACCAGGCCGTAGAGGACCGAATACAGCACCGCCCCGGTTCCCCACAGGACGAGGTCGACCAACGCGATCCGCCACGGGGCGATGAACGTGTTGCGTTCGTCCTCGGGCGTCGGCGCGCGCTCCTCGATGGCCCACCGCAACGCCAGGACGGTCCTGCGGGTGATCCAAAACGTGCCCAGCGTCAGCGCCAGCAGGATGTAGGCCGGTGACACCCCGAACGTGAGCCACGCCGGTGCGTCGTCGAAGATGCTCGGTACCGGGATGGCGACGGTGACCAAGATCAGCCCCGCGACGATCCCGACCAGGTTCGCCCCCAGCACCAGGACGGTCATGATGATCTGGATGCGTACCCGGCGACGGCCCTGGCTTTCCGACACCCGCCCCAGCAGCAGGGAGCCGTACGCGGGCGTGGCCGGCAGACGGCCGCTCTGACGGGTGACCCGCTCGAGCACCCGGCCTATTCGCTGCGCCACGGACTGGTTGGCCGACATGGTGGCGTCAGCCTAATTTGTCGGCGACGCTCTAAGGTGAGTCGGGTGCGTCTAGTGATCGCTCAATGCACCGTGGACTATGTCGGCCGGCTCACCGCGCATCTGCCCTCCGCACGCAGGTTGTTGTTGTTCAAGGCCGACGGATCGGTCAGCGTGCACGCCGACGACCGCGCCTACAAGCCGCTGAACTGGATGAGCCCGCCGTGCTGGCTGACCGAGGAGGCCGGTGATCAATCGCCGGTGTGGGTGGTCGAGAACAAGGCGGGCGAGCAACTGCGCATCACCGTCGAGGAGATCGAACACGACTCCAGCCACGAACTCGGCGTCGACCCCGGCCTGGTCAAGGACGGCGTCGAAGCCCACCTGCAGGCGCTGCTCGCCGAGCACGTGCAACTGCTCGGCGAGGGATACACGCTGGTTCGCCGCGAGTACATGACGGCCATCGGTCCGGTCGATCTGCTGTGCCGCGACGAACACGGGGGCTCGGTGGCGGTGGAGATCAAGCGGCGCGGCGAGATCGACGGCGTCGAACAACTCACCCGGTACCTGGAATTGCTCAACCGCGACACCGTGCTCGCGCCGGTCCGGGGAGTGTTCGCCGCCCAGCAGATCAAACCGCAGGCCCGCACGCTCGCCACCGATCGCGGTATCCGTTGTCTGACATTGGATTACGACAAGATGCGCGGCATGGACAGTGACGAGTACCGGCTCTTCTGACGGTTCGCCACTACACTGACCGGATGGCTCGGCGCCGCCCCCCGCCACGTCGGCAGCGGCCGGTGGCGCCGCCCCCGGCCCTGCGGCGGGTGGAGGTCGGCCCGGACGGCCACGAGTACGAGGTCCGGCCCGTACCGGCGGCCCGGGCGGCCAAGACCTATCGGTGTCCCGGCTGCGACCACGAAATACGTTCCGGCTCAGCACATCTGGTGGTATGGCCCACCGATTCGACGCTCGCGGGCGGCCCCGGACAGGTGGAGGACCGCCGGCATTGGCACACGCCGTGCTGGACGCACCGCGCTACCCGCGGTCCGACCAGGAAGTGGTCGTGAGGGTCGGCGTCTCAGGCGGCCGGCTCGACGAGCTCGATCAGGACTCCGCCACCGTCCTTGGGGTGGATGAAGTTGATCCGCGAGTTTGCCGTGCCGCGCCGGGGCGCGTCGTAGATCAGCCGCACACCCTGCTCGCGCAGCTGGGCGACCAAGGCGTCGAGGTCGCTGACCCGAACGGCCATCTGCTGGATGCCCGGCCCGCGCTTGTCGAGGAACTTGGCGATCGTCGAGGACTCGTCGATCGGGGCCATCAACTGGATCTGTGCGGTGCCCGCCGGAGCGCCGCGCACAGCCAGCATGGCTTCGCGGATTCCCTGCTCCTCGTTGACTTCCTCGTGCACCAGGATCATCCCGAGGGTGTCGTGGTACCAGTCGATGGCGGCGTCCAGGTCGGCGACTGCGATGCCGACGTGATCGATCGCCGTCACCAGTGAGGTGGCCAGGATCTGACGGGCGTCAACTTGATCGGTCGTCATCACATAACGGTAACCTGGCGGCAAAGATTGCGCTTCCCCGGGAGGCCGAACCGGCCGTCGGCGCAGGATTAGGAGAGTGTCATGACGACGTCGGTGATCGTTGCTGGAGCACGGACACCCATTGGCAAGCTGATGGGCTCGCTGAAGGACTTTTCGGCCAGCGATCTGGGGGCGATCGCGATCGCCGGGGCGCTGGAAAAGGCATTCCCAAATGTTCAAGAGCCGGGTTCGCTGGTCGACTACGTGATCATGGGCCAGGTGTTGACGGCCGGGGCCGGCCAGATGCCGGCACGCCAGGCGGCCGTGGCGGCCGGGATCGGCTGGGACGTTCCGGCGTTGACCATCAACAAGATGTGTCTGTCCGGCATCGACTCCATCGCGCTGGCTGACCAGCTCATTCGCGCCGGGGAGTTCGACGTCGTGGTGGCCGGCGGCCAAGAGTCCATGACCAAGGCGCCGCACCTGCTGATGGACAGCCGCTCGGGCTACAAGTACGGCGATGTGACGGTGCTGGACCACATGGCCTACGACGGCCTGCACGACGTGTTCACCGACCAGCCGATGGGCGCGCTCACCGAGCC
>NZ_LZLL01000072.1:0-2101 GCF_001669335.1 Mycobacterium sp. 1245852.3
CCTGAGCAACGTGCGCTGGATCTGGGCGAAGCTGTGCATCGACGCGGCCGCCGCCGCCACCGAGGCGAGCAGCCACCACCAGTTCGCCTCGTACAGGCTCATCCAGGCCTTGGCCAGCTGATCCCAGCCCAGCGAAACCTCGACGGCGAGCACGATCGCTACCGCGCCCAGGATCACCCAGCGCGCCCACCAGTACTTCCCGCGCGGGGTCTCGCCCGCGCAAGAAGGCGGGAGCACCTCCCGCGGGGGTGTGGTTTTATCGGCGGGTGCGTCGTGCGGCACGTGATTTAGGGTAACGGTGCAGGTGGCGCCGGGATCGCTGCGCATCGCCTACCGTGTCCCGGACGTTCCGGGGTCGTAACCGGATCGTGCCGACGGTGATGGCTCCGGGCGACGCGCAGGCGCGCGCGGACACGGCCGGGACACGTTTGACGGCGCCCCGCTGCGGATAGGCTGGCCCAATGTCAGCAAACGTCGACGATGCCTCGGTCGAACCCCTTGTCCGCAAGACCGCCGCCTGGGCCTGGCGTTTGCTCGTCATCCTGATCGCCGTGCTCGCCCTGCTGTGGGTAGTGCAGAAGCTGGAAGTCATCGTCGTTCCGGTGCTGGTGGCGCTGCTGCTGAGCGCGCTGCTGGTGCCGGTGGTGGACTGGCTGGACAAACGCGGCATGCCCCGCGGTGGCGCGGTGGCGCTGGTGTTGCTGGGTGGCTTCGCCATCCTGGGCGGCATCCTGGCGTTCGTCATCCTGCAGTTCATCGACGGCCTGCCCGGCCTGACCGAACAGGTGACCCACAGCATCGAGTCGACGCGCCGCTGGCTGATCCACGGGCCCGCGCACCTGCGCAACGAACAGATCGACAGCGCGGGCAACGCCGCCATCGAGGCGCTGCACAACAATCAGGCGAAGCTGACCAGCGGCGCGCTGTCCACCGCGGCCACCGTCACCGAGCTCGTCACGGCGGCGGTGCTGGTGCTGTTCACGCTGATCTTCTTCCTCTACGGCGGCCGCAACATCTGGCAGTACGTCGTGCAGATCGTCCCGTCGCACGTGCGGCACCGGGTGCACGAGGCCGGCAACGCCGGGTACGGATCGCTGATCGGATACGTGCGGGCCACCTTCCTGGTGGCGCTGACCGACGCCGCCGGGGTCGGCACCGGTCTGGCGATCATGGGCATCCCCCTCGCGCTGCCGCTGGCATCGGTCGTGTTCCTGGGCGCATTCATCCCGCTGGTCGGTGCCCTGGTCTCGGGCCTGGTGGCCGTCGTGGTCGCGCTGCTGGCCAAGGGCATCGTGTACGCGCTGATCACGCTGGGCCTGCTGATCGCCGTCAACCAGATCGAGGCTCACCTGCTGCAACCGCTGGTGATGGGCCGCGCGGTCTCGATTCACCCGCTCGGGGTGGTGCTCGCCATCTCTACCGGCGGCGTGCTGGCCGGCATCGTCGGCGCCCTGCTGGCGGTCCCGACCGTTGCATTCCTCAACAATGCGATCCACGTGCTGCTGGCACCGGACCCAGAGGCGGAAGCCGAAAAACAGACCGAGGAAGCGGACGAGCAGACCGCGATCCTGCAGGCCGAACCGGACCAGCCCGAGAACGCATCCGGCTGAGGCCCAAGACTTTTCGCTTGCGCCGGGTGACCGGCTACAGCCGTCCCTCGCGGCGCAGCAGATCCTGCGCGGACAGTCCGCCGCCGGAGCGTCGGCGTTGCCGGGCCGGGTCGCCGTTTTCGTTCTGCTCGTGCGCGTTCACCTGCTCGCTGGCCGCGTTCGGGTCATTCGGGCCTGAGCCCTCCGACCGCATTTTCGGCAGGGCGGTGGTGGGTTCGGCGGCGTCACCGTCCTCGGAACGGTTGCCGGGCACCGGAATGGCCCGCGTCTGATCGCCGGACGGCGGTGCCGCCGGACCGGTGGCCGGTGGCCGGTGGGGGGTCTGCGGCGGCGCGGAATTGGTGGCGGGGCGTGGGTCGGCCGGCCGGTCACGGCCGGGTGCGCCCGGGCCGCCCTGCGCGGAGAAACGGTGGGTCTGAGCCTCGGTCGGCTGGTTGGGCCGCGCCGGGGTGCGTGTCGCGCTCGCGGCTGGGTCCCGCGCGGCCCGCGGA
>NZ_LZLL01000073.1:0-947 GCF_001669335.1 Mycobacterium sp. 1245852.3
TTCATCGCGAAGCGCGCGATGGGTCCGGGCAATAGCGGGATCAACCGTCCGTTGGGCCGTACCGGGTAGTAGTGCAGGGTGACCAGCGGAATGCCGTAGTGCTCGGCGACATTGGCTGCGGCCTGCTCGCACGGAATGGTGGTGAACAGCAGATCGGCTCCGTCCGCCAGTGACGTCAGTGTCTCGTTCATCTGCACCCAGGCCCCAGTGCTGACTTTCCACAGCTCGCGTCCCCACTCCGATAGGTCACGCATTCTCCAGAACGTGCTGAACACGGAGGTAAAAAAGTTGCGGAACACGTCCAGCCATACCCGTGTCTCCGCTCCGTAGGGCACCGCGGTAAGCCCGGCCGATTCCGCGAAGTCAACCAGGTCGGGCGGGACCGCGATGCACACGTCGTGCCCTCGGCGCTGCAGCTCACGGCCGACTACAACCGACGGCTCGATATCGCCTCGAGTCCCGTAGCTCGCCAACACAAATCTCATTGCGGATCTCAAACTTTCGGTTGTCGCGCCGCCCGGCGACGTATCGTTCCCGAACCGAGCCAAATGCCGACGACGCGGGTCGACGTACCCACGGCCGGCCACAGCCCCGGTGCCCACATCTCCGGTAGAGCCAGAGCCTAGACATGGCTCCGCGGCGACGGCAGGTTTCGGCGTCCGCCGCCCACATTGCCAACGGGTTCCGTGAGTCAGCGCAACTCGCTGAACTAGCACTGGGTGTCCGGTTATGCTGCGGTCGTCTGGGCCGAGGGCGTGGGCCGCCGCTTGCAATCCGACGATGCGCCAGGGAATCGAACAGTCATGACCGCGATGAAGTTTGTGCTGGCAAATTGGGGAACGCGTGGCGAGGTCGAGCCGTACCTAACGATCGGCCGTGAATTGGTTCGCCGCGGGCATGACGTGAGTATGGCCGTCGCTCCCGAAATGGTCGATTTCGTCGAGTCA
>NZ_LZLL01000074.1:0-11337 GCF_001669335.1 Mycobacterium sp. 1245852.3
GTGCCCGACACCCGTCCGGCGATGGAGGCGACGCCCACCGCGTTGAGCCCGTTCTTGAGCCGCTGCACCCCGACGTGGTCGATCGGGTGCTTCAGCGGCTCGGGGGCGGGACCGTCGATCAGCGGCCGCTTGAGGTACTCCGTCTCCAGAACTTCACGGAATTTTTCGATGCCCCAGTCCTTGACCAGGAATTTCAGCCGCGCCTTGGCGCGCAGTCGCCGATAGCCGTAATCGCGGAAGATCGAGGTCACCGCGTGCCACACCTCGGGCACCTCCTCGAGCGGCACCCAGGCGCCGACCCGCTGGCCCAGCATCGGGTTGGTCGACAGCCCGCCACCGACCCACAGGTCCAGGCCGGGACCGTGCTCGGGGTGGTTGACGCCGATGAAAGCGATGTCGTTGACCTCGTGCACCACGTCCTGCAGACCCGAGATCGCGGTCTTGTACTTGCGCGGCAGGTCGGCGAAGTCGGGCTGGCCGATGTAGCGGCGCACGATCTCGTCGATCGCCCAGGTCGGGTCCAGCACCTCGTCGAGCGACTCACCGGCCAGCGGTGAGCCCAGGATCACCCGCGGGCAGTCGCCGCACGCCTCGGCGGTCTGCAGCCCGACGGCGGCCAGTCGCCGCCAGATTTCCGGGACGTTCTCCACCTCGATCCAGTGGTACTGCACGTTTTCGCGGTCGGTGATGTCGGCGGTGTCACGGCCGAATTCGGTGGAGATCTGGCCCACCGTGCGCAGCGCGGCCGCCGACAGCGCGCCGCCGTCGCAGCGCACCCGCATCATGAAGTACCGGGCTTCCAGCAACTCGGCGTTGTCGTCGCCGGTGAACGTGCCGTCGTAGCCCTGTTCGCGCTGGGTGTACAGCCCCCACCAGCGGAAACGCCCCCGCAGGTCGCTCTTGTCGATGCTGTCGAAGCCGTTGCGGGCGTAGATCGTCTCGATGCGCTCCCGCACGTCCAGCGGGGCGCCGGCCTGCTTCATCTCTTCGTTCGGGTTCAGCGGCTCACGATTTCCCAGTGCCCATTGGCCCTCGTTACGGGCCTTCGCGGGTCGGGCGGTGGTCATCGGAAGTTCTCTCCTTCAAAAAGATCGCCAGCGCAGCGAGCGCAGTTCACCGACACTTTCGGGCGGCGCAAAACCGTCTGCCAGCTGGAGACACAGGGGGGCTGGGCCTACCACGTCAAGGCAGACAGATACAGCTGCAAACGCGCTTGAGATCAATGTGCCGTCGCGCCACGAGCACCATGTGCGGGCCGGGCTGGTTGACAGTCACGTCACCCATTGTGCCATGGATGCCGAAGGGCCATGCGAGCAGGTCAAATCTCGGCTCACGGTGATTAAAACTACCGGCCCGCAACGGGGGATCCCACCCCGAATGCCCAGGACCACCGTGCGGTGAATCCATGCGGAACGGCCGCCGGTGCAGACGGGGCCGACGGCCCCGGGCCACCCGCTCTTCGTGGGATCATTTGGCATGGCCATTCGCGAAAAACCGGTCGAGCTGCCCGACGTCGGGGCGGTCGCTGGGCGGCCGTTTGGCATCTATGTGCATGTTCCGTTTTGCGTAACACGCTGCGGCTACTGCGATTTCAATACGTACACCCCCGCCGAGCTGGGCGGAGTCAACCCCGACGCGTGGCTGAGCGCACTGGGGACCGAACTGGAACTGGCCGCCGCGCGGTTGCAGGCACCGCCGGTGACCACCGTGTTCGTCGGGGGCGGCACGCCGTCGCTGCTGGGCGGCGCGCGGATGGCCACGCTGCTGGACATGCTGCGCCGCCACTTCACGCTGGCGGCTGACGCCGAGGTCACCACCGAGGCCAACCCCGAGTCGGCTTGGCCGGATTTCTTCGACGCCATCCGCGCGGCCGGCTTCACCCGGGTGTCGCTGGGGATGCAGTCGGTGTCGCCGAGGGTGCTGGGCGTCCTCGACCGCATTCACACCCCGAACCGGTCCGCGGCCGCCGCCCGCGAAGCCTTGGCGGCCGGTTTCGAGCACGTCAGCCTCGATCTGATCTACGGAACTCCGGGGGAGTCCGACGACGACCTGCTGCGCTCGGTCGACACGGCGATCGAGACCGGCGTGGATCACGTGTCCGCCTATGCGCTGGTGGTCGAGGAGGGCACCGCGCTGGCCCGGCGGGTCCGTCGCGGCGAACTGGCCCCACCGGACGACGACGTCCTGGCCCACCGCTACGAATTGGTCGATGCGCGACTGTCGCAGGCCGGGATGTCTTGGTACGAAGTCTCCAACTGGTCGCGACCCGGCGGTGAATGCCGCCACAACCTGGGCTACTGGGACGGCGGCCAGTGGTGGGGCGCCGGACCGGGCGCGCACGGCTACCTCGGCACGACGCGGTGGTGGAATGTCAAGCATCCCAACGCGTATGCGGAACTGTTGGGCGCCGCGGAGCTGCCGGTGGCCGGATTCGAGCAGCTCGATGCCGACGCCTTACACACCGAGGACGTGTTGTTGAAAACGCGTCTACGCCAAGGACTTCCGGTTGGCCTGCTCAGTTCCGCCGAGCGCGGCCGCGCCGACGGCGTGGTCACCGACGGGCTGTTGGTGTCCGACGGTGACAGGCTGGTGCTGACGCCGCGCGGCCGGCTGCTGGCCGACGCCGTGGTGCGAACGATCCTGGGGTAGCGGCGTCGTCCGCGCGGTCAGACCCCGAACCAGCGCTCGAAGACGCGGGCGATCTCGATGTAGAGCGGGATGCCCACGGTGACGTTGTAGGAGAACGTCAGACCCAGTGAGGCGGCCAGCGGCAACGTCGGGCTGGCCTCCGGGATCGCCAGGCGCTGGACCGCGGGGACGGCGATGTAGGAGGCCGCACCGCAGAGGACCGCGAACAGCACGTAGGTTCCGGTCTTGAAATCGGTGTGGGTCAGCGACGCGTAGCTGCAGGCGACGATAATGCCCAGCGTCGCAAAGACATTAGGTGCCACCAGGCCGAACACGATGAATCCGGGTCCGGCGGTGCGAAGGTCCTTCAGTTTGCGCGACGCCGTCATGCCCATCTCGAGCAGGAACAGACACAGCACGCCCTGGAAGGCCATCACGAAGAATTTGTCGTCGTCGGCCACGACCTTCTGTCCCTGCAGCCCGCTGACCAGACCGATGATGATGCCCCCCATCAAAAGGACGAGGCCGGGATTGAGAAAGACTTCCTGAAACAGCTCCCGGGAGAAGATGGGCACCCGCTTGCCCTTCGGGCGCGGCGGGCTCTGGTCGGGCTCCCAATCCGGATGCTCCAGCTTTTCCAGCGAGAGCTCCAGCTCCTGCTCGATGGCCGCTTCCTCCTGGCTCTCGAGGCTCTGGCCGTGGGGAGGGCGCGCGGCGGTGCCCGGGCCGACCCCGACCTTGACCGGCGGTGTGTAGCCGGCCTCGTCGGGCATATAGCCGGCGGAGTCCATGCCCCGGTGGCGCAGTCGCGCAACGAAATACAGCGCCACCAGGCAGCCCGGAATCTCCATGACGGCCAGCATCACCGGCATGTAGGCGTTGAAAGCGATGTTCACCGCGGTCAGGACGGCCACGCAGGTGGCGAAGGTTCCCGCCGAGTCAGACCCGTAGTAGCCGGCGATCGTCGCGCGGTCGACTTTGCGTAGCGATTTCAGGCGGCTGAGCCCCAAATAGGCCAACCCGCCGATCAGGCAGTTCAGCGCGAAGCCCAACACCATGAAGCCGACGATGGCACCGACGCTCGATGCGCTGACCTGGGCGAGCTCTTCCCCGCCGTGCCAGCCGATGGCCAGCAACAGGTACATCGTCAATCCCTGATAGATGACATAGGGGAATTCGAACCGCACCTTCAGGATGGGAATCAGAAATCCGAAGTAAAAGAACAGCAGTAGCGGTTTGAACAGGTTATGGGTGAAGTTGTGCCAGAACTCTTGCAGCATCGATGCCTCCGTTGGTTAAAGCGCTGATCTGGGGAAGCACCGTCCGCAAGCGGAGCAACCACGAAACATCCCGACGACCGTCAAGAATTTATCCCCGCCGCCGGCCCGTCGCCACTTGAAAGCACACAGGGCGGCGGGTCGTCCCATCGCTGTTGATAACCGACAAAAGCACTGGTCAAAGCCAAATCGGTGGGGAGGAAACCCGCGTCCGAGGGCGCAGCGGCGGCCGCGAGTTTGGTGTGAAGGTGCTGTGCGTTTACTGTGTAGTCAAATTCGGCTCAACGGGCCGACGGGACGAGCGAGGGCCGCACACCGGCCCCCTTTTGGCGGTGCGTCACCGAATGCCACGCCGACGGTGAGTAATGCGTGGTTATTTCCTCGAATCCGTCGATCCGGGAAACCGAAAGCACGCCGGTCTGTGGATTGATTTCGAGCTCGTCGCCTTCGCTCGCATGCACTTCCTCGCCGTTGAAAAGCCGAATGATGAACATGGTGTTCCTCCAATCCGGCGGATGCGGGCTCCGGTGGGCAGTGCGCGCTACGAAAAGTCTGGCTGCCGCAGCGACGGTTTGTGCGGCCGCAACGTAAACGCTTGGGAAAGCTTTGGAGTGGCGATCTTCACAGGGGCCTGCAGGGCCGGCGCCACGGCGACGTCCTTTACCCTGCTCTGCCTGCGTGAACGGGTCGCAGGCGCCGGCGTCTCGCTAGGGGCGGCCCGCCGACCGCGGGCCGGCCGAGGCTTTAACTCCGCGGGAGTTTTAGCTGAACGGGGCAATCGCGGGGTCACTTGGCGGGAGCGGTTGCGCGCAGCTACATAGGTTAGGCTACATTTACTAACCGTGACCGAGGTCAGCGTCGAGACAAGTTCCGCCGGCTCTGAGTCGCCGTCGATCCCGCTTCCCGTGCATATCGATCCGGCGGACCTGGCGGCCGAGTTGGCCGTGGTGCTGTCCGAGCGCGTCGGGGAAGAGTATCTGCTCTACGAGCGCGGCGGTGAATGGGTGCTCGCCACCGGCGTGCGCGCCATGATCGAGCTGGACAGCGACGAGCTGCGGGTGATCCGCGCCGGCGTGACCCAATGCCAGCAATGGTCGGGCCGGCCGGGCCCGGTTCTCGGTGAAGCCATCGACCGGCTGCTGCTGGAGACCGATCAACTCTTCGGCTGGATCGCCTTCGAATTCGGCGTGTACCGCTACGGGCTGCAGCAGCGGCTGGCGCCAGGAACCCCACTGGCTAGGGTCTTTTGGCCGAACGGTCGCATCGTGGTGACCCGGGAGGGGGTCCGCCTGTTCGGTACCTCGGCCGACCACCGGGACGCAGTCCTGGGTGTGCTCGGCGACGGCGTGCCCGACGTGCGCGCCGCCTCGGCGGTCGACGTGGTCGCCGACCCGTCCCGCTACCGCGATCGGGTCGCGGCGGCCGTGGGCGAGATCGCCGCGGGCCGCTACCACAAGGTCATCCTTTCCCGCTCACTCGATGTGCCTTTCCCGCTCGACTTCCCGTCCACCTATCGGCTGGCCCGGCGGCACAACACCCCGGTGAGGTCGTTTCTGCTGCGGCTGGGCGGAATTCGCGCCGTGGGTTATAGCCCCGAACTGGTCGCGGCCGTGCACCAGGACGGCGTCGTGGTGACCGAGCCGCTGGCGGGTACCCGCGCGCTCGGGCGCGGCGAGGTCCATGACCGCCAGGCCCGCGACGACCTGGAGTCGAATTCCAAAGAGATTGTCGAGCACGCCATTTCGGTACGAAGCTCGCTGCAGGAAATGACCGAGATCGCCGAACCGGGTACCGCCGTCGTCACCGATTTCATGACCGTGCGGGAACGGGGGAGCGTGCAGCACCTCGGCTCCACGGTCAGCGGTCGGCTCGACACCTCGAACGACCGGATGGACGCGCTCGAAGCGCTGTTCCCGGCGGTCACCGCGTCGGGCATCCCGAAAGCCGGTGGCGTCGAAGCGATCATGCGCCTCGACGAGGGCCCGCGCGGGCTGTATTCGGGTGCGGTCGTGATGATTTCGGCCGACGGCGGCCTGGATGCGGCGCTGACGCTGCGGGCGGCCTACGAACGTGACGGTAAAACGTGGCTGCGGGCGGGTGCGGGCATCATCGAAGAGTCCACCCCCGATCGCGAGTTCGAAGAGACCTGCGAGAAGCTGTCCACGTTGGCACCGTATCTGATTGCGCGCCAATAGCTTGAGCGGTCAGGTGCGCGCACGCCGGCCTCAGACCGAAGAGGTCGATTCGAGATAGTCGGTCAGGATGCGGCCGACGAGCGACTCGATATTGGATTCGATGGACGACGCGAGCGTGGCGGTCACGGTCGCCACCGCCTGGGTCCGGAAGCGCACCAACATGGTGATCAGCTCGGCGATTTCGGCGTCGGCAGGCAGCGGTTCGCCGGGCTTGATGCGGTCGAGCACGTGTTCGGCCCCGGCGCGCACCAGCATGTCGCTGATCTTGTCGATCTCGGGGACGATCTGTTCGTGCAGGTCGATCAGCTTGTCCAATTTGACGCCGTAGCCGCGGATTTCGTTGAACGCCTCGATCAGTTTCGGGCGGGTGATGGTGGCCTGTGTCCCATCGATCCGGATCACCTGAAGCGCCACCAGGCGCTCGAACGCATCGGCGTCGTCGACCAGTCGCTGGGCGTCGGTCAGCGATACGGTTTCCGGCTTCTCCGTCGTCCAGGTGCCTACGATGGCGGTTTCCAGACCCAGCACGTCGCCGAGGTTCTTGCCTTCCTCCCACGCGCTCAGCATTTCTCGCACGTGCGCGATGTTGTAGCCGCGGTCGAGCATCGAGGTGATGAGTCGCAGCCGGGTCAGGTGGGTGTCGTTGAACAGGGCGATGCGCCCCACCCGCAGCGGGGGCGGCAGCAACCCGCGGTCACGGTAGACGCGGATGTTGCGGGTGGTGGTGCCGGCCAGCCGGGCCAGGTCGTCGATCCGGTATTCACCGGAGTTCGCGTCGCCGTGCGGCTGCCGGACGGCCGACTCGAAAAGCTGGGACACCGCCCCCTCGATGAGTTGGCGGTATTCCCGCGATTGGCGCCGCACGCGCTTGGGTGCGCGCCGCACGTTGTGCAGCACGCCGGCGATGGTGCCGGGTTCGGGCCGCGATGCGCGCTCGGTGGCCATGTCGGTGTGGCCTTCAGGCCGACGCGGTGGCCTGGGTCTGGGCGCGGCGTGCCACCGCCTGGTAGTCCTCGTATCGAAAAACCCTCATCTGGCGAAGATACTGCGTCGCGAAACCTGGGTACATCGACCCGTTGAATCCGTCCTTGGTGAGGTACCAACTGCGGCACCCCGACATCCAGGTCGTCTTGGTGAGCCGGCGCTGAAGGTCCTCGTTGTGCCGACGCTGGACCTCGTCACGCACGTCGAGATAACGCAGGTCGTCGTTGAGGATGGTGGTGATGCCGCGCACGGCGTAGTCGAGCTGACCCTCGATGTAGACCAGCAGCGAGTTGTGGCCCGGTCCGGAATTGGGCCCGGTCATGACGAACAGGTTCGGATACCCGTGCACGTTGATGCTCTTGTAAGCCTGTGCGCCGGCGGCCCATTCGGCGGCCAGCGAGCGACCGCCGAGCCCGGTGACCGGAAAGGGCGGACCGGTGAGATGCACGTCGTAGCCGGTGGCGAAGACGATGCAGTCGAGGTGGTGCTCGATGCCGTCGCTGGTGCGAATGCCGGCCGGGCTCAACGTGGCGATCGGCCAGTCGATGAGCTTGCAGTTGTCGCGTTGCAGCGCCGGGTAGTAGTCGCTGGACACCAGCATGCGTTTGCATCCGGGTCGGAAGTCCGGCGTCAGCTGACGGCGCAGCCACGGGTCTTTCACCTGGGCGCGCAGGTGGGCCCGCCCCAGCCGGGCGACCAGCGACGTCAGCGGTGTGTCCCAGACCAGGGCCGTGGCGCTTGCCTCGTGGCCCCAGTACAGTGCCTGGCGCGCAAGCTGTTGGGTAGCAGGGAGTTTGGTGAACAAGGATTGCACGGCCGGCGGGGTGGCGACGTCCAAGCGTGGCAACACCCAGCACGGTGTGCGCTGAAAGACCTTGACGAATCCGGCGCGCTTGACCAGCTCCGGGACGATCTGGATGGCGCTGGCGCCGGTACCGATGACCGCGACCCGCTTGCCAGCGAAGTCGTAGTCGTGATCCCAGCGTGCGCTGTGAATCTTGTGTCCGCGGTAGCTGTCCAGACCCCGGATGTCGGGGAAGCTGACGTCGGACAAGGGGCCCGAGGCGAGCACGACGGTGCGGGCGCGAAACCTCTTGCGGTTCTTGGTGGTCGCGGTCCAGATGCCGGCTTCCTCGTCGAAGGTCAAGTCCTTGACTTCGTGGCCGAACCTGATGCGGCTGCGGATGTCGAACCGGTTCGCCATGTCCTCGAGGTGGCGGTAGATCTCGGGGGCGGGTGAGTAGGTGCGTGACCAGGTCGGGTTCTTGACGAAGGAGTAGGAGTACAGCAGCGACGGGACGTCACAGCTGGCGCCGGGATACGTTGTGTCGCGCCAGGTCCCGCCGACGCGGTCGGCGCGTTCGAGCAGCACGACGTCGTCGATGCCGGCCTCGGCCAGACGGATGGCCGCCCCCAGGCCGGTGAAACCGGCCCCGATGATGAGCGTCGCGTGGGCGCGGTTGTTCGCCACGGTCATGCCGCCGGCTCGTGGGTGAGTTCTCCGACCCAGGTGGGTACCGACGGCAGGAGCGGCCGCGGGTACCGGTCGGAAAGCCAGACCATCGAATTCGCCAACAGGTGGTACGGGTGGCGGGGGTTGGTGACCACCCCGGCGTAGCGCCTCAGGAAACGATAAGTGGGTACCCGCCTGGTGCTTTCGCCGCGGTCGCCAAGCTCCTTAAACCGCTTGACAGCCCGGTAGAGGCGTTCTGGCTCCATACCCATGGCGGTGATCTCGTTGCGGATCCTGTTGATCAGCGGCGCGCCCATGATCGCACCGATGATGAGGCCCGGAGTGGCATTGTGGCCGACGAAGTCGATCAGCAGCCGTCGGATCTTCGCGTGTCCGATCATGTCGAGAACTTCGAAATCGACGACCAGATGGCGTGATTCGTCATTGTTAATCTTCTCGAAAACCTGGTGGCAGAGCGGGTCGTGCACCTCGTCGAGGAGGAATTTCAACAGGGCACCGTCCAGTGCGACTTCGAGCATCGGAATGACGGTGCCCAGCAGGGACAGCGGCATGTCGTCGGCCCAGCGGTCCAACCAGTCGATCGCCAACCGTATGTTCACATTCGGCTCGGGAATCTCGCCGTCTTCGAGCATGCCCCAGCGCTTCATCAGCGCCAGTTCGGCGTTGGCGTGGCGCTGCTCCTCGGCGTGGAAGTAGCGGTAGATCTCGGCGATGGTCGGTGTGGGTGCCTTTTTCGCCAGCGCCGCGAAGCCCCTGGCCCCGATGTTTTCGATCCAGCACAGGTCGGCCATGAAAGCCTTGAGCTGTGGCCGCTGTTCGTCACTGATCAGTTCGGCGCCGGGCACATCCCAGTCGATGTCGGCGAGTGCCCACTGGCGGTCTTTGATCTTGGCAAGCATGGCTTCCATGTCGATGGCCATCGGGAGCTCCTTTTCGTTCGGTGATCAGGGCAGGTTGATGCGGGACACCAGGCCGGCCGCACGCGTATAGGTTTGTGGGACAAGCCGTTTGATGTTCCAGCCGATCTTGGCGTCGAATTGCGGCATGCAGTACAGCTCGCCGCGGTCGTGAGCGTCCAGGCAGTCCCGCGCGACCTTCTCGGCGGATAATCCGGTCCAGCGCATCAGTTTTGCGGCCAGCTCGCTGGATTGCTCGCTGATCCTGCCGGATTCGAGGATGTTCGTCTTGACGAAGGTGGGGCACAGCACCGTGACCCGCACCGGCGTGCCGGCCAATTCGGCGGCAAGGGTTTCCGAGAGTGAGAGCACACCGGCCTTGCTGACGTTGTAGGCGGCCATGCCGGGTGCCGCTCCGAACGCGGCGGCCGAGGCCACGTTGATGATGCCGCGGGGGGCGCGTGACCGCTCGGCCTCGCGCAGGATCGGGGCGAACACGTGGCAGCCGTGGATAGGCCCCCACAGGTTGATGCCCAGGGTCCACCCCCAATCGTCCAGCGGTGCGTCACCGATGGCGGCACCGCCCGCGCCGACACCGGCGTTGTTGATGACCAGCGTGGGTGGGGCCGCGAACCAGGCCTGCGACTGTTCGGCCAGCGCCTGCACGTCCTCGAATCTCGATACGTCGCAACGGATGGCGGTCGCCTTGGCGCCCTGCTCGGTGATCGTGTCGGCCGTTTGCTGTGCGGCGGCCTGGTCGATGTCGCTGCACACGACAGCGCCGCCGCGCTTGCCGAGTTCAATGGCGAACGCGGCCCCGATGCCGCTGCCGGCGCCGGTCACCACGGCCGAGGCGCACTGGCTGGTTTTGGGTCTGTTGAGGAGTCTGTCCAACATGTCAGCGGGTCCCTTCGGTGACGGCGCGCGCATCCTGCAGGGCATGCGCGATGAAGCGCGCGACGTAGGCCATCGCCTTGGCGGCCTCCGGTGTCATGCGCGGCAGCGCCTGAAAGACGTGGACCTGATGGGGCCAGATCTGCAGTTCGCATCTGCCACCGGCAGTTTGGATGTCGGCGGCGAGCTGGCGCGCGTCCTCCTGCAGCATCTCGGCGCCGCCGGCCTGGATCAGAGTCGGGGGGAGTGCCGGGCCCCCCGCGACGTCGAGCGTCAGCCGCTGATGGGTGAGGTCGATGCCGCTGTGGTAGAGGCCGACGAGGCGGACCGCGTTCGCCGCCCGGGTGGCGGGATCGGGGCGTATCCGCTCACGGGCCAGCGCCAGTTCGAACGTGAGGTCATACAGGGGCGAGAACAGCACCATGGCGGCGGGGTGCTCGACCCCGGGCTGCAGCAGCAAGTCGACGGACAGGTGACCACCCGCCGAATCTCCAGCGATCACAATGTGTTTCGGCGGAACAATGCCCGTGTCGACCAGCCAGTCCCAGCCGGCGCGGACGTCGTCGGCCGCGGTGGGGAAGCGATGCTTCGGAGCGAGTCGGTAGTCGATGCAGAACACCGGCAGCCCGGTCAGGGCCGATAACCAGGATGTCAAGCGGCGGTGGGTCTTTGGCGAGCACACGGCGTAGCCGCTGCCGTGCACGTAGTAGATCGCACCCTCGCTCGTCGACGATCGCTCGGTGCCGCTGGTGGGCGTGCGCGGTCCATAGACCCATTCGCCCTTGACGCGCCGACCGTCGGGCAGCCTGGTGTCGACGGATTCGACGCGGGTGCCCGCGAGCGAGGGGCCGAATGTCCCCATGATCCTGGCGACGATCTGGCGCGATAACCACAGACCCCACGCCCGTTCGGGCGGGATCACGCTGGTGATCGGCCGCAGGGTGTACGCACTTACCGCTGCCGCGCCGCGGGATCGCAATGACCCGCGA
>NZ_LZLL01000075.1:0-19585 GCF_001669335.1 Mycobacterium sp. 1245852.3
GCGCTGCAAATGGCCAGCCCGCCGAGGCGCCGGTGCTGGTGCTCAAGGGGGCGCCCGAGGTCATCCTGCCGCGCTGCAAATTCGCCGACCCGGACGCCGACCTCGAGCGGGCCGAGGCGGTGGTGCACGGCCTCGCCGAGCAGGGGCTGCGGGTGCTCGCCGTGGCGCAGCGCGGCTGGAAGCACGAGACCGACGACGACGACACCGACGCCGACGCCGTGGACGCCGCGGCGAAGAACCTCGAGTTGCTCGGCTACGTCGGGCTGGCCGACACCGCCCGGGCGTCGGCGCGCCCGCTGATCGAGGCGCTGGTGGACGCCGACCGCGACGTGGTGCTGATCACCGGCGACCACCCCGTGACGGCGCGCGCGATCGCCCGGCAGTTGGGCCTGCCCGAGGGCGCCAGGGTGGTCACCGGCGCCGAACTCGCCGGCCTCGACGAGGACGCCTGCGCCAAGCTGGTAGCCGACGTGCAGGTGTTCGCCCGTGTCAGCCCCGAGCAGAAGGTGCAGATCGTGGCCGCCCTGCAGCGCTGCGGCCGGGTGACGGCGATGGTCGGCGACGGCGCCAACGACGCCGCCGCCATCCGGATGGCCGACGTCGGTATCGGGGTGAGCGGTCGCGGTTCGTCGGCCGCGCGCGGCGCCGCCGACATCGTGTTGACCGACGAGGATCTGGGCGTATTGATGGACGCCCTGGTCGAGGGCCGCAGCATGTGGGCGGGCGTGCGCGACGCCGTCACGATCCTGGTCGGCGGCAACGTCGGTGAGGTGCTGTTCACCATCATCGGCACCGCGTTCGGCGCCGGCCGCGCCCCGGTGGGGACCCGTCAGCTGCTGCTGGTCAACCTGCTCACCGACATGTTCCCCGCGCTCGCGGTAGCCGTCACCTCGCAATACGTCGAACCCGACGAAGCCGAATACGAATCGGCCGAGGCCGCCGAGGAGGCGCGCCGCCTGCACCGGCGCGCCGTGCTCACCGGGGCCACGCCCTCACTCGACGCCCCGCTGATGCGCCAGATCGTCACCCGTGGCGCCGTCACTGCCGCCGGGGCGACGGCCGCCTGGGCGATCGGGCGCTGGACGCCGGGTACCGAAAGGCGCACGGCCACAATGGGTTTGACCGCGCTGGTGACGACGCAGCTGGCGCAGACGCTGCTGACCCGCCGGCACAGCCCGCTCGTCGTGGCGACGGCCCTGGGCAGCGCCGGCGTCCTGGTCGGCATCGTGCAAACCCCGGTGATCAGCCAGTTCTTCGGCTGCACGCCGCTGGGGCCGGTCGCCTGGTCCGGGGTGCTGGGCTCGACGGCGGGAGCCACCGCGATCTCGGCGCTGGCCCCCAATTGGCTGGCCAAGCAGGTCGCCGCCCTGGAGCCCGGCGAGGAATGATCGTGTTCAGCCGGACAACTCCCGGCGCAGCACCTTGCCGGTCGGGTTGCGCGGAATGCTGTCCACGACGTTGATGTCGCGGGGCTGTTCGAAGCGGGAGACCCGGTCCTTCAAATATTCGCGCAGCTGCGCGGCGTCGATCTCGCTGCCGGGCTGGGCGACCACGTATGCGGCCAGGCGCTGACCGAACCGCTCGTCGGGGACTCCGATGACGACGTTCTCGGCGACGGCGGGGTGCTGGGCGAGCGCGTTTTCGACCGCGCGCGGATAGACGTTCTCGCCGCCGGAGATGATCATGTCGTCTTCGCGGCCGACGATGAAGAGCCGGCCCGCGTTGTCCAGATAGCCCATGTCGCCCGTGCTGGTCATGCCGTCGACGACGGCCTTCGCGGCGCCGTCGGTGTAGCCGTCGCTGGTCAGTTCGCCGCCCACGAAGATCCGCCCGGTGACCCGCGGCCCGACCGCCCGGTCGTTCTTGTCGAAGATCCGTACCGGACAGCCCACGACCGGCCTTCCGACGGTTTCGGGCGCTTCGCGCAGATCCGCCGGCGTGGCCAGCGCACCGATGCCGACCTCGGTGGAGCCGTAGCCGTTGTAGAGGACGTCGCCGTAGGCGTCCATGAACCGCTGGCCCAGCGTGGGATCGAGGCGGTCGCCGCTGGAGATCACCGTCCGCAGATAGGGCAGCGGGTTTCGCGCCCGCACCTGCTCGGGCAGCTCCAGGATGCGCGCGAGCACCACCGGCACCGCGGTGAAGGCGTCGGCACGATGCAGCGACGCCTGGGCCAGCGCGGCTTCGGCGTCGAACTCGCGGCGGGTGAGCACGGTTCCCCCGAGCGCGAGGGTCAGCATCAGCATGCCCAACCCCAGCCCGTGAAACATGGGCATTGCCACCGAGATTCGCGACCCGGTGTGCAGCCGGGTGCGGTCCAGGATCGTCACCCACACGCCCACCGCGGAGCGCAGCTGCGGTGAGCGGGGCACCCCCTTGGGGGTGCCGGTGGTGCCCGATGTCAGCAGGACGATGCGGCCGGGGGCGGCCACGGCCGGTCTGCCGGCGCCTTCGTCGGCGCCGAGCGTCGCCGGATCGACGGTTCCGACCGATTCGTCAGCGGCCCGCAACCGCTCGACGAATTCGGCGTCGGCGACCACGGTCGAAATGCGGTGCGCTTGCACCGCGGCGGCCAGCGCGTCGCTGCGAAACTCCGTGCTCATCGGGACGACATCGGCGCCCAGCAGGGCGGCGGCGAACACGCCGGCCACGAAACCGCGTCCGTTGCGGCACATCACCCCGACCGCCTGCCCGGGTGCAACGCCGTCGTCGGCCAACCGCCGCGCCAGCGACTCGGTCACCAGTTGCAGCCGGCGATAGCTGAGCGCGCCGTCGTCGTCGACGATCGCGGTCCGGTCGGGCCACCGGGCCGTCGTGACCGCCAGCAGGGTGTACGGATTGGTGCCGCCCCGGCGTGCCTCGCGAAGCAGCCGGAAACCCGCCAGTGGCGCCGGCGGACTCAGCAGGCCCGAGCGCAGCAGGGCCCGGGCAGCGGTGGGAATCACCCGGTCATTCGTCATTGTCGGCCTCGTCGGTGTCGGACTCGCTGAAGAACCGGCGATGCCACAGCCGGGCGGCGTAATCGGCCGGCCCCGCCAGCAGCACCGAGGCCAGCTCGGCCGGCAGCACCCAGGGCGGTTCGATGGTGCGGGGCCGCTCGATGACCGCCTTGGCGATCGCGTCGGCGGCCTCGTCCGCCGACAGGCCGGGTAGGCGGCCCAGCAGCGGGGTGGGCGCGATCATCCTGGTTCGGACCAGAGCGAAGTAGACAGTGGTCACGTCGACGCCGTCGGTGTGCAGTTCCGGAGCGACGCTGCGCAACCAGCGGTCGAAGGCGCCCTTCGATGCCTGATAGGCACCCCATTGCGGACCCGGCGCCACCCGCACCCCGACGCTCGAGACGTTCACGATGTGCCCGCTGCCGTTGTCGCGCATGGCCGGCAGCAGACCCAGGAGCAGCCGCACCGGTCCCAGGTAGTTGATGTCGATCGTGCGCTGGAAGTCGTGCGGCCGGTCGTACTGGTCATGTAGCGAGCGGCGCAACGATTTGCCGGCGTTGCTCACCACGATGTCGGGCGGGCCGTGCTCCTCGGTAATGCCCTTGGTCAGGGTGCTCACCGCGGATTCGTCGGTGAGGTCGGTGGGATAGGCAACCGCGTGGCCCCCACCGGCATTGATCGACGCCGTCAGGTCGCAGAGCCGTTCCTCGGATCGGGCGACGACCAGGACGGTGGCTCCCGCGGCGGCCAGGCTGCGCGCGGTCGCCTCGCCGATGCCGTAGGAGGCGCCGGTCACCAAGACGGTTTTGCCGGAGACGGCGCCGCGCAACTTGTCGGGATCCGACACCCGCGCCGGGTTGGCCACGTGGTCCGTGACCGTGTTCAGAGCCTGCGTTAGTGCGTTCAACTTCGCTGCCGCATTCACTCGAGCCGCTCGCCGAGGTCGGCTGTTGCTTCACCGTAACCCCGGCTCGTAACTACGAGTAGCAGACCACACTGGGGTGCGGGCCCGCGCTCCGGCACGGCGCCGCCGCCCAGCGGGCGACCCGAGCGAGCGGTGGGCGCGCCGGGCCCGGGCGCCCGCGCCGGATGGCGTCGCGCACAACCAATCTCAGCCCGTCCGCAATCGCGGCGGTTATTTTATGAGAACACGGTAATTTCGGTGTTTCTGGTGTTTAAGCGGCGTGTTGGCTGGGCACAATGGCGGCATGATCGCACGTCACGTCATTCGTACCCTTGGTTCCGCAGTAGTTCTCGCAGCGTCGGGCGTGGCCGTTTCGGCCGTGTCCGCCTCCGTTATCCCCTCCGCGTCGGCCCAGTGTCCGGACGTGCAAGTGGTGTTCGCCCGCGGCACCGGTGAAGCACCGGGCGTGGGCCCCACCGGCCAGGCCTTCGTCGACGCCCTGCACCAGCGCGTGGGCGGACGGTCCTTCGACGTCTACCCCGTCAACTACCCCGCCAGCGATCAGTGGGCGACCGGCATCGACGGCGTCAGAGACGCGGGCGCGCACGTGAATTCGATGGCCCATGACTGCCCCACCACCAAGATGGTGCTCGGTGGCTACTCGCAGGGCGCGGCCGTGATGGGCTTTGTCACCTCGGCCGCCGTGCCCGACGGCATCGACCCCAACACCGTGCCCAAGCCGCTGGCGCCCGACGTGGCCAACCACGTCTCCTCGGTGGTGCTGTTCGGCATGCCCAACGTGCGGGCGATGAACTTCCTCAACGAACCGCCCGTGGTGATCGGCCCGGCGTATCAGGACAAGACCATCAAGGTGTGCGCCACCGAGGACCCGGTCTGTTCCGACGGGATGAATTTCGCCGCGCACGACACCTACGCCGACGACAGCGCGATGATCGACAAGGGAGTCTCGTTCGCCTCCAGCCACCTGGCCCTGGACGGCCCGGCCGCAACGGCGGTCGCGTCGCCGCGTGGCAGCTTCGGAGAGTAACCGCCTGCCCGGGGTTCCTGGCTAGTCCCTGATGAAGCCCTTGTTGCGCATCAGGGCATCGGCCAGGAATCCGTCGTGCGGAATGTGCGGGGCGTGCCACCACGTGGGGTGGTGGCCGCAGTAGACGTTGCCGACGGTCGGCTCGGCGATCAGATCGTCGATCAGCGCCTCGTCGCCGGTGATCGCGGTGACCACCAGCGAATGCCGTAATGGTTGGACCCCGTCGTGGCGCGACCAGGCCGACACCCACGCACACGGGAAGGGCAGCTCCAGGTTGAGCTGGTCCGGATCGGGTTGTGCCATCACATGCAGGGCCGGGCGCAGCGCGGCGTAGCCGTCGCCGAGTTCGGCGACCACCCGGTCGGCGCCGAGCAGCGGGGTCGACCCGACGGCCTTGGCCGCCAAGATGTTCGCGACCGCGCGTGCCTGGTGGACGGGCAGGGTGGGCAGGACCGCCCGCTCGTCATCGGTGGGCAGCGGTTCGATCGCCGCCAGCCGTTCGGCGATGGCATGGGCCAGCGCGGCGGGATCGCCCTCGTAGAGCACCGCGGTGGTGTTGACGCATGCCATGCCGCCGTGGTTGGCGATCGAGTCGACGATGACGTCGAGGTAGTCGCGCCAGTCGCGGTCGGCGGTGATCACGATCTTGCTGCGCCCCGGCCCGTTGACGATCACCGCCGGGTCGTCGGCGTACTTGTCGACCACCTGCTGGCCCCCGTACACCATCGCCAGGTCGGCCGCCCGGATGATCTCGTCGGCGCCGGCATGGTCGGTGGGCAGGTAGACGGCGTCCTCGGCGCGGAACCCGGCCCGCCGCAGCGCGCACACCAGCCGGTGAGCCGTCAGCGGCTCGCGGCGTGAGGGGCGCACCGCGACCCGGTAGCCCAGCGCGAGGGCCTGCGGCCAAAGCCCATGGACGCCCGGGCCGTTTCCGGCCGCGTGCACCGCGAACACCTCCCCGCGCCGCACCCACACCGCACCGCCCGCGCGGGTCCGCTCCTCGCGCCAGTCCAACGCCGCCCCAACCGGCCGCGCCGGCCGCACCGCGTCGACGGCGTCGCCCACCGCGTCGGCCACCCCGCGCGCCCCGGCCCGGGTGACCGCGATCGGCATGCCCGAAATCCGGGCGGCCAACGCCACATAGGCCTCGAAATCCAGCCCCGCGACGACGCCGTCGGCGAAGATGCCGGCGGCCCGGGACAGCGCGGCCGCGCGCCGGGCAACGGGCAGCGGTGCGGTCCTGCGCTGCGCGCCCAGCGTCCGCGACACATACAGCGGCGGAACCAGGCTCAGCTCCGCGACCGCGGCACCGGCGGTGGTGGTGACCAATTCGCGTTTGCGGGTCCGGTACTCACCGTCCGCGCCGAGGGCGTCGAGTGCCACCAAACCGGTTGCCGCACAGACACTGTCACTGTCCACGCTCAGTACACGCCCTCGATGACGGCCTCGCCCTCGAAGGTGGACACCGGCCGCACCTCGCTGACCGAATCGCTGAGATCACCCGCCGGTCCGGGCATCCTGATCGCCAGGTCGCGCTCCAGGTTGTTCGGTATGAACATGCCCTTGCTGATGTGGTGCATCACCACCTGACCCGAACGCCCGTAGGGCACCCGTTCCCCGGTGTCGGGATCGACCACCCAGAACACCACATACGGGGTGCGCGGATCGAAGACGAAGGAGTCGTCGTCGCCGGTCCGGGTTACCGCCTGTGACAGCACCATGGTGCTGCCGAACGCCACGGCGATGGTCGTCGCGGGAAAGATGTCGCGCAGCAGGTCGAGGGTGTCGGCGTCCACGTGCGCCCCGCTGAGCAGCAGGTAGCGGATCTTGTCGTTGACCAGGTCGACCACCCGATCGTTGCGGGCGATCGCCTCCAGCAGCGGCGGGGTGGTGTGCAGGTTGGCCACGGACTGCGTCTGCAACACGAAGACGGCCTGCTCGACAACGTGGTCGACGTAAGCCGCCACCTCGATTGCCGCCCCGCGCGCGGCGAGCCGTTTCACCCAGCGGGGATCGATGTCGATTGCGTGGAAGACGGAGCCGAGCCGCTGCGACACCAGCCGGGAGAAGTAGCCGACGCCGTGCGGACCGCTCGGCATCAGACACAGAAAGCCCTGGCCCCGCCGGAAACCGCCCGCGGCGAAGTCCTCGGTTTGCCATTCGACTACCTGCGCGACCCAATCCGGCAGCTGCACAGTGCGTTTCGGGGCGCCGGTGGTACCCCCGGATTCGAAGATCTGGGGCACCGGTGGCCGGGGCCCGTAACCGCGCGGAATGAGGTCTTCCACTGGGACACTGCGTAATTCGTTGACCAGGTTGGGGAAAAGTTGAAGGTCGGCGAAGGTGTTGACGTCGGTCAGCGGGTTGAAGTTCAACGTGCGGGCGGCCCGCAGCCAGAACGGCGAACCGGTGTCGTCGCCGAAGTGCCAGGCCATCGCCGCCCGCAGGTAGGCCTCGGCGTCGGCCACGGGCGCCGCCCGGGGGACGTCCAACAACGAGAAATCGACTGCGGCCATGCCCTCGATACTCTCGCATCCAGGACCGTGCCGCCAAGGACGACGGGCGCCCGCGGCCAGCGGCGTATCCCCTTATCCGCTTATTTCACAAGGAATTTCATCTATGTGCACGCGGTGTTCAGCGGAACCGCCCGGCCTAGCCGCCGAACATGGCGGTGATCGTCTCGTTGAAGCGGGGGTAGATGTCGTCGTAGGTGCCGTCGCGCTCGGCGAACCGGAACATCTTGGCGCGCTCCACCACGATTTCCTTGGCCTGCGGCTGCGTCTGCAACAGGGTGACGGTCTCGGTGATGTAGTCCTCCAGCGGCATCGCCCGGGGATCGAATCCCCGCTCGCCCTGCAGCGCGGTTTGCACGTGCGGCGGGATGATTTCGATCACCTGCACCGAAGTGCCGCGCAGTTGGAAGCGCAGCGATTCGGTGTAGGAGTGCAGCGCCGCCTTGGAGGCACAGTAGCTCGGGGTGAGCGCGCTGGGCATGAAGGCCAGACCGGACGTGACGTTGAGGATGGTGGCGTGCGGCTTGCGCAGCAGCGCGGGCAGCAGGGCCGAGGTCAGCCGGATGGGGCCCAGCAGGTTGATGGCCACCGACTGCTCGGCCAGGCCGACGTTGCCGGTGGTGAGGTCTTCGACCCGTTGAATTCCGGCGTTGTTGACCAGCACGTTGAGGTCCGGGTAGTGGTCGGTCAGCTGGGTGGCGAACCGGCGGATATCGGCGGCGTCACCCTGATCGAGCGACAGCGTCTGGATGCCGGGGTTGGCCTCGGCGACGGCCCGCAATTGGTCGCTGCGCCGGGCGGCGATGATCACCTGGTTGCCCAACCGGTGGAAGGATTCGGCCAGACCTCGGCCGATTCCGCTGCCACCGCCGGTGACCAGAACGGTATTGCCCGTCATCTGCATCGCGGTACTCCTTCGGGTCGCCCTGCCACCGGCTCGATCGACCGGCCCACTGAGCCGACCTAGCGGAATGCCCCAATGCGCAGCCGGCTAACCACCATGCCTCATCCGCACGGGCGCTGTCACGGATATCGCCGCGCCGATGCCGAGCCGCCCCAGACCCGGTTACGCGGCCGGGCGGTTGTGCAGCCGGCGCGGGTCGACGCCCGCGCGGTCCCACGCGTCGGCCGCCCAGCTCGTGTAGAGCACCCGGACGGGCAGCCGGTTCAACAGCGGGTTGAGCGCGCGAATGGCTGCGGCGACGCGCTGAAAGCGCTTCTCCTTCTTGGCATCCCATCGCAGCTGGCACACCTCGCGCATCTGCGGCGGAAGCGTTCCGACCACGACCAGCCGGGTGTAGGCGTTCAGCGGAGCCGAGAGCACTTTCCACACCGGCTTGGGCATCCGCCGCGGGCCCGGGATGCCCTTGCGGATGTAACCGGTGCCGTACAGCACGGTCTTATGGGGGACGAACCGGTCGAGCATCTCGTCCCAGTAGGCCAGGAAGTCGTCGTAGGTCTGCGGTTGCCCGCGGTCGCTGACGCCATACAGGCTGTACCAGAGCTTGCCCTCGTTGAAGATCTGCTCCTTCTCTGCGCGGCTCAGCCTCCGGATGAACATGTCGGTGTTGTAGATGACCTGGTCGACGAAGCTGGCGTGCGCCCAATAGAACAGCTCAGGATTCAGCGCGTGATAGCGCGAGCCGTCGCTGACCGTGCCCTTGATCGTCTTGTGAAAGTCCCGCACCTTGCGGCCCCACTCGTGCGGTTCGTCGGAGTAGACGGTGTTCATCAGGGGCGGTGCGGTGCGCTTGGCCCGACCGAGCGTGTCGCTGAAGATGACGGAGTGGTCCAGCACGCCCTGGGCGAGCTGTTCGATGCAGTTCTCCACCCCGGCGGTGCGCTGAAAGCCGAACAGCTGAGTCCGGACGTCGCCGTAGAACTTCCAGATCAACGAGTCCGGCCCCAACCGCGGGGCGGCGTCGGCGATCTCGTCGTCGACCGGCATCGGCATCGCCTCGCGGACGCCGGTATCGAAACGCGACCCCGCACTTGCCGCGGTTAACTCGTCGTTTTGGGCGGTCATGCCCACCTCCTCGCCGTACCCGCGCCGCGCGACGGCAGCCCGGTGTGAATCAGTGACACAAAGATGTGTCTTTGTTTCAGTCGCCTCGAACACTAACAAGCGCGCGTCGCCGTCGCACCTCCCGGGCAGGTCTTCGCGCCGGAAAAGTCGCCCGTGAACCATGCCGAGGAGTTGATACGATGCCGCCAATCATGCAGTCCGAACCGGGCTCTGCCACTGCCGAGGCGCTCACCGATCTCGACCGCACCATCTTGGACACCGCGCGCAGCGTGTTCGAGATTTACGGCGTGCGTCGGGCCAATATCGACGACGTCGCCGCCCGCGCCGGGGTCAGCCGCAGCACCATCTACCGTCGCTTCCCGACGAAGGAGAACCTGTTCGCCCACGTGGTGCGGCGCGAAGCCGGCCGGTTCTTCAGCACCCTGGACCAGGCGACAACCGGCTGCGACCCGCAACAGGCGGTCGTCGAGGCCTTCGCGCTCGGGGTGCGCCTGGTACAGGACTCCGCGCTGTACTCGCGGATCGCCGAGAGCGAACCCGAACTGTTCGGCATGTTCTCCCGGTCGCAGGCGTTTCCGATTCGCCAGTTCGCCGACGGGATCGCCCACACCCTGCGCCGTTGCGGCGCCGACCTGGCCGAGGCCGACCTGGACAACATCGCCGACATCCTGCTTCGCGTCGCCTTGGGCATCATCGTCTTCCCCACCGACCGGCTCGACACGTCGGATCCGGCGGCGGTTCGCGACTACGCCGCGCGCTATCTGGTGCCGATCATCGGCGGCGAGCGGTCCCGGTAATGGGCCTCGAATTGTCGGCGGCCTGAACTAGCCTTGAACCGTGGCTGGGAGTTCTGCGGCGCCGCGGACTCGGTACGCCAGTTGCGGTGAGATCGACATCGCCTATCAGGTCTTCGGCGATGGCCCGATGGACCTGCTCATGCTGCCGGGCCCGCTGATCCCGATCGACTGCGTCGACCTCGAGCCCTCGATGTACCGCTTTCATCGCCGGCTCGCGTCGTTCTGCCGGGTGATCCGCTTCGATCAGCGCGGCATCGGCCTGTCCTCCCGGGTCCCCTCGCTAGACATGCTCGGTCCGGAGTCATGGGCGCAGGATGCGCTCGCCGTGATGAATGCGGTGGGTTGCGAGAAGGCCACGATCTTCGCTCCGGGTTTCACCTCGCTGGCCGGTCTGGTTCTCGCGGCCGACCACTCCGATCGGGTGAACAGCCTCGTCATAGCCAACGGCGCGGCGCGCACGCTGCGGGGCCCGGACTACCCCATCGGCGCCGAACTCGACGCCGCCGAGCGATTCACGTCGGTCGGGATGGAGCCGGATGCCGTCGAGCAGGGCTTCGACATGCTCGGCATCATCGCCCCCAGCGTCGCGCACGACGACGCGTTCCGCTCGTGGTGGGACATGGCCGGCAACCGGGCAGCGTCACCCAGCATGGCCCGTGCGTTCATCAACAAGGTCCGGGAGGGCGATGTCCGCGACAGGCTGCCGCGCATCGCCGTACCGACGCTGATCGTCCATCGCGACAACCCCGCCTTCAGCCCCGTCGAGCATGCGCACTACCTCGCCGAGCGCATCGCCGGCTCGCGTCTCGTCGAACTGCCCGGACAGGACTCCCTGTACTGGGTCGGCGACACCGGCCCGATGCTGGACGAGATCGAAGAGTTCATCACCGGAGTCCGCGGCGGCTCCGACGCCGAGCGGCTGCTCACCACCATCATGTTCACCGACATCGTCGGCTCCACCGAGCGCGCCGCCGCGCTCGGCGACCACCGCTGGCGCGACCTGCTGGACAACCACGACAGGATCGTGCGCCACGAACTGCAGCGGTTCGGCGGTCGCGAAGTCAACACGGCCGGTGACGGATTCGTCGCCACGTTCACCAGCCCCAGCGCGGCGATCGCCTGCGCCGACGCCATCGTGGACGCCGTTCGTGTGCTGGGCATCGAGGTGCGGGTCGGCATTCACGCCGGCGAGGTCGAGGTGCGCGGCGCGGACGTCGCGGGCATGGCCGTCCACATCGGCGCGCGGGTGGCCGCGCTCGCGAGACCCAGCGAGGTGCTGGTGTCGTCCACGCTGCGCGACATCGTGACCGGCTCGCGGCACCGGTTCGGCGACCGCGGCGAGACCGCGCTCAAGGGCGTGCCCGGGTACTGGCGGCTGTACGCCCTGGTCCGCGAGCACGCCGTCGTTCGGCGGTAACCGGACCGCAAATCGCAGCGGTCGAAGAGCCGGGGCCCCCGGCGTAGGCTGCGGACGGGACTCACCGGAGCCGAAGCATCCCGGCTTTCCGTTCGATTTCTGGCGTCCGGCTTGGTATTTGACCGAAGGAGTACACATGACCGACGTGCACGTCTCGCTGCCTCCCGCCCTCCGGCGCGCGCTGGACCTGCTCATCGATCCGCCGGCCGATCCCGACGTGAGCCGGGGCTATCTCGACCTGCTCGGCCCCGGCGCGGCCGCCGGTGGCGCCGTCGAGCAGAACACCGGCCCCATCCAGGCGGCGTGGGCCTCGCCGATCGGGTCGCTGCTCTACGACAACGCCCAAGCGCTTTCTCGGCGCTGGATCAGCGCATGGCAACTGCCGCTGGAATGGTTGGACGTTCCGCAGGGCGGTATCGCGCTGGACGTCGGATCGGGGCCGGGCAACGTCACCGCGTCGCTGGCCCGTGCCGCCGGTCCGCAGGGGCTGGCCCTCGGCGTCGACATCTCCGAGCCCATGCTGGCCCGCGCGGTCCGCAACGAGGCCGGGCCGCAGGTCGGCTTCCTCAAGGCCGACGCACAGCGACTTCCGCTGCGCGACAGCACCATTGACGTGGCGGTGTCGACCGCCGTGCTGCAGTTGGTTCCGAATCCGGCCGACGCGCTCGCCGAGATCGCGCGCGTGCTGCGCCCCGGTGGCAGGCTGGCCGTCATGGTGCCCACCGCCGGGCGCCTGGCCCGGTATTGGCGGATGCTGCCTAACGTCGGGGCGCACGCGTTCGACGACGACGAAATCGGGGATGCGTTGGAGAACAACGGCTTTGCCAGTGTGCGGGTGAAGACCCTCGGGACGTTCCAGTGGGTGCGCGCCAAGTTGGGCTGACGCGCCCAGGTTTTTCGATGGCGGGTGCGCGGACCTAGTCCGCCGACTGGGCCAGCACGGCGAGTCGGTCCATGGACTCGCGCAACATCTCCGCCGTCGTCGCGCGGGCGCGCTCGAGGCGGGTGGCGTCGGTCAGCGCCGTCCAGTCGTAGGTGTGCGTCACCGTGGTGAGTTCGGCGTTGACCGGGCTCAGTTCCCAGCGCCACAGGTGCCCCGGCGGGGGCTTGCCGGGTTCGGCCGGGCGCCAAGCGATTACACTGCCCTCGACGAACTCGGTGACGTGGTTTTCGCGCACCGCGCCGTTGGTCAGCGTCGTCTTGAACACGTCACCCACGCGATGCACACGACCGGAGGCAGACGATGCCAGATTGCCGTTGCCGTCCCAGCTCGGCTGGCGGGACGGATCGGCGATCAGTTCGAAGATGCGCGCCGCATTGGCCGACATCACGCGGGTGGCGCTCACGATGCGTTCGGTATCGGACATATCGCTATCCAAACACGTGCGGCCGTACGGCGCGCCGGTGACTTTGGGCCGCGGCGGTTCACCCCATTCGGGGCAGCGCCTCGATGGGTCCGGACAGTACCGATTTGACGTAGCGGGTGTCGTCGTCGGCCAGCACCTCCGTGTCGTCCCGCTCGATGCCGTCGACGATCGCCCGGGCCACCTGGCGCGGATCGTTCTTGCGTGCCTCGAAGCCGGCGGTCATGTCGGTGTCGGTGAAGCTGAGGTGCGCGGCGACGACCAGGGTGCCCTGCTTCTCGAGCTCGATGCGCAGTGAGTTCGTCGTCGACCACAGTGCGGCCTTGGAGTCGCCGTACCCGCCGGAGCCGGGCATCCAGGACAGGATCGAGGCGATGTCGACCAGCGCACCGCCGCCGTTGTCGGCCAGGATCGGGGCGAAGGCCTTGGCCACGCGCAGCGCGCCGAAGTAGTTCGTCTCGAAGACCGCTCGCACCTCGTCGATGTCGCTGTCAAGCAGTGTCCGGGCGCCGAGAACTCCGGCGTTGTTGATGACAATGTCGGCGTCCGCCGCCGTGGACGCCAGCGCGGCAACCGAATCCGGGTTGGTGACGTCCAATTCGACGCTGACCACGCGGGGGTCCTGGCTGGGCTTCGGCGCCCGGGCGGTGGCGTAGACCTTCGCCGCGCCCCGGTCCAGCAATTCGGCCACGATGGCCTTGCCCAGACCGCGCTGCCCACCGGTGACCACTACCGTCGACCCCTTGACGTTGACCATGATGCTGCTCCTTTGACGTAGGCAAAGATGTTTTGCTTACGTCAAGCTAATTGACCGCCGCGACAGAGTCAAGTATTCTTTGCTTATGTCTTCCGCGTGGGTTGCGTCACAGCGATACGGCTGCGCCGGCGCTCCCGGCGGCCTGGGCCTGGTCCAGGACTTCCTCAACACGAGGGCCATCGACGGGTACGGGCCGGACCTGCTGGCCGAACCACGCCTCGCCGGCGACTGGGCGACGGCCGCCGTGCGGGCGTGGTCGTCCGCGCGCGGCGTGGACCTGTCGCCCCCCGAGCTGGGTGACGCCGACCTGGCCAAGCTTCGCGCGCTGCGCGCCACCATCGAGCAACTCGTCGCCGGCGAACAATCGCGATCTCATGGCGCCGACGGCGTCGCCGCATCTTTCGCGCTGTCCGATGCCGGTGAGGTGCGGTTGGATCCCCATGGCGGCGGTTGGCGTTGGCTGGCATCGGCGCTGTGGGGCGAGATCCTGTTGAGCCAGCAAGCCGGCACCTGGCGGCGGATCAAGCGCTGTCACAACCACCGGTGTGGCTCGACGTTCTACGACCGCTCGAAAAACAGCAGCGGGGTCTGGCATGACGTCAAGACGTGCGGCAACGCCGTCAATCTGCGGGCCTCCAGGGCGCGCCGGCGCGAACGCGAACGCGCGCTGCAATCAGACGTTGCGCCAGAGCAGTCGGTAGCGGTAGTAGACGCCCCGCCGGATGCGGGCTCCGGGTAGCACATCGGTGACTGCCCGCCGGATCTCACTGAGGCCCTCGTCGGGGTCGGCGACCGCGACGCCGATGTCTCGGGTCTCCCGGTGCAGCAGTGAGCCGACGCGCGCCACCGGCGTGCTGAGACCGGCCCACAGCCAGTCGGCAACGCTCTTGTTGGCGGACAGTCCCACCACCGCCAATTGCCCAGCGGGCCGCAGCATTTGACGCACCTTCTGCAAGGTGTCGCGCAGCGGCAGGTGATGCAGGCTGGCGACGAACGTGATCAGGTCGAAGGAAGCCTGGCCCGGCTCGAACTCCTCGAAACGCCGCAGTTGCGCCGAGGCGTTCGCGATCGGCTGCAATCGCTGCGCGGCGCGCCTCACCGATGTCGGATCCGCATCGATCCCGACGACGCTGCGCGACACCGCGGCTAATCGCTGAGCCAGCAGCCCTTCCCCGCATCCGACGTCCAAAACGTCGCCGCGGTGCCGCGAAGCGATGCCGACCAGCCACGGGTGATAGGCGCTGTTGTGGTTCCAGTAATCCTGGTGTTCTGCGTAGTCATCCACCGTCGACTCAGTCTGCCTGACCGGGCCGTCAACAGCGCTCGGCGCCCCGGGACATCAACCGCGGGCCCACGGCGGCCGGCCGTCGGGTGCTTTTGAGCATCGCCTGCCAGGCGCCGGAGGCACGTTTCAGGGGCGCGACCACGTCGAAAGTCGCGGGAGCCTGGCTGACCCAGGCTGGAAGTGTGGCCACCGTCTGATCCTTTGTTCTTTCGGCTTGTGCGCCGTCTCATTCAATTGCACCGCAGCCGTTTTACGGGGGTGCCGCGCCGCGGTAAACGCCACGAAAAGCCGTTCTGTGGTCTACCGCACACGCGGGGCGCGAGGAAAGACACGCAACAGTTCCCCTAATGAAAACCCTTGAACCGGCGTAGATACCCGGGCAATCGGTGTGCGGGCACAGCCTTGGGCCAGTCGTCGGGGCGAAAATACGCGTCGGTACCGCCGTCCACGAATACTACACTGCCGCACAGGAAATCGGCGGCATCGGACAGCATGAAGCACATCCACTCGGCCATGTGCCCCGCGTCACCGAAGCCGCCCACCGGCACCGGAAACGCCCGGACGGCCTTGGCCTGCCTCGGATCCGAGAGTTGCTCCTGCAGAAGAGGTGTCATGATCGCGCCCGGTGACAGGGCGTTCAGCCGCACGCCCGACCCAGCCCACTCCGGTGAGGCCGCATGTCGCCGCACCCAGCGGCTGACCGCGATCTTCGAGGCGCCATACATCATGGTCGGCGCCCCTGGGCCCAGTAGCCGCACCGCCCGCCACGCCTTGTCGGCATCGTGTGCCAGCAACGCGTTGACCGCCCGACGCGGCACCGCGGGCATCGTCGTCGCCGAATTGCTGGCCACCACAACAACCTTCGCGCGCTCGGCGGCGGCCAGCGCCGCACGCCAGGCGACGAGTAGCTCGACCACCCCGAAGTAATTGACCGCAGCGATCTGCCGGGCGCGATCCCGGCCGCGGCCGGGACCCAACCCGGCGGCCAGCACGGCGCCGTCCAGCCTGTTGCCCGAGGACGCCAGGACGCGTTCGGCGGCCGCCCTGCGCCCGTCGGGCGTCGACAGGTCGGCCACGACATCGGCATCCTTGATGTCGACGCCGATGACGGTGTGCCCGTTGTCCCGAAGGCGCTGCGCCGTCTCGCGGCCCATCCCGGAAGCCGACCCGGTTATCGCGTAGGTCCCCATTGACTCCTCCGTTCCCAGCGCAGTATGCCCGGTGACCCCGGGCGCTCCGGTGGGCACAGCCCACCCAGCGGACGCACTGTTAAGTTGCCAGGATGCATGACCCCACGCCCTGCATCGATTTCAGCCAACTCGAGTCGGTTTACGCGCCGCTGGCCGAATCGGTCCGCCGACTCCTAGACATCAGCATCCGCACCGAAGCCGGGCCCGCGGCGGTGGCGGCGGCCATCGCCAGGATCGACAGTGCGACAGACGAATTGAGCGACGCGCTGCTACCCGGGCCGTTCGGTGTACACCGAACGGCCGACGGCCAGACCATCGCCTGGGGCAACGCCGTGGTGGGTCTGCGAAACCCGGTGGCCCCACCGCTGGTCATCCATCACGATCCCGACGGACTGGTGTGGTCGGAATTCGTGCTCGGCGCCGCCTACGAAGGCCCACCGGGTACCGTGCACGGCGGCGTCTGCGCCCTGGTGCTCGACCACGTGCTCGGGGCGACGGCCCACCAGCCCAACAGGCCCGCCTATACCGGCACGCTGACCCTGCGCTATCGCCGGCCCACCGCGCTGGGCAGGCCGCTGCGCGCGGAGGCTCGCGTCGATCGCGTCGACGGGGTCAAGATTTTCGCCGTCGGCCAGCTGGCCGACGATCAGGGCGTCACCGTCGAGGCGGAGGGCGTTTTCATCCACCCCAAGCAGCCACCGGCGTAACCGTCGGGCTTCGCTCAGGTTCCGGCCGCGGCCCGTTCGACGTCGAGCAGCTGCTCCCCGCGTCGTTCCTCGTCGTAGGCCTTCCGCCCGCCGCGCAACCCGAACAGCCGTTTCGAGACCAGTAGGTAGATCACCGCGGCGACATTGATGGTGAAGGTCACCAGCCGGGTCATGGTGATGCCCTTGGCCAGGTCGTGGATCTCGAGGGGCAAGAAAACCGAGGTGGCTATCACCGCGAAGTATTCGCCCCAGCGTTTCAGCAGCCACAGGCCCACCCCTTCGACGACCTCGAGCAGCGCGTAACCGGCCAGCATCAGGGTCAGCAGGGCCAGGGTGGATGGCTTGGCCGCCAGCGCCTTTTCCAGTTCGTGCACGATGGTCATCTGGTCGACCTTGAAGCCGGCGGTGCGGAAGATGGGCAGGTCGCGATCGAGGGTGGCCTGGATGGCACCGCGCGCTCCGCGGAACTTCCACACCGCATAGGCCGCCAGCGCGATCACCACCGCCCGCAGCAGGCGTTCGACCGCCAGGATGCGGATAATGATGGCCTGTCGTAAAGCCTTGCCGCGCATGATCATCGGTGCGTCTTCGGCGCGACCGCGCCCGTGTGGCTCGCCGACGGTGAATTCGCCGCACCGCAGGCAGCGCCACACCTCGCCCAGCCCGGTGCTGCCGCTCAGCCGGTCGGCGAGGGACTTCTCGTCGGGCGCGTAGGTGACGTGACCGGCAACCGCGCAGGTGACCAGCTCCCAGCGGTTGCGGCCGTGTTCTTTACCCATGGCCGGATCATTCATGGCGGGCGGTCGGCCACGCAAGGGGACGCGCGCTACGTGCCAGACGGGTGTCAGAAGCGCGGCCTACTGCGCGCGCGCCGCGGCGTGGAAGGCACCGATCCGAGCAACGCGGTGAGTTCGGTGACCTCGATCTCGTCGAGCCGGGCCACCGCGGCGACGATCTCATCGCGCAGCGGCTCGTCGCAGAACGGTTCGGCGAGCCAACCGAACTTGTCCACCACGCGGTCCCAGGACATCGGGCGGGTGGGTGATCCCTCGTAATCCGACTGCTCGCGGCTGAATTGGCGCCCGTCGTGGGTGATCACGTGCACCCGCGCCGCGGTGCGCTGCGGATAGTCCGCGGTCAGGTCTGCGGCCGGAACGACCTGCACCCGGGACAACAGGTCGGTGACGTCGCTTCGCGAAACCCGTTCGTTCTCAAGCTGTTCTGGGCCGACGCCGCCGTCGAGCAGGGCGATCGCGGTCAGGTATTTGAGGTTATAGTCGGCCTGCTCCTTGGTGGTCGGGTTGTCCTTATCGCCGTAGGCTCCCCCGCCGGCGAAGTCGTAGGCGCCCTGAAAGACCTCGAGGACCACCCGCGCGACATCCGCACCCTGCAGACCGTGCTCACCGCGCACGGCCAGGATCGCATCGATGACGACCTGGCCGTGGATGAGCGAGCAGTATTGCTTCAGGTAGGTCTGCTCGACACAGGTGAGACTCCGGTCGGCGGTGTGCAGATCGATGCGCTGATCGAAGAGTTGCACCAGCCCGTGCGGGCCCTCGAAGAGCGCCTTGGGTCCGGTGATGCCACGCGCGGCCAGCATCGTCGTGTACACGGCGCGCATCCCGGTGATGGCCGGCGAGATGCCCTTCCAATTCGAAACCGGCTCGGCGTGCACCGCCGCCAGTGACACGTTGTCGGCCGCCGCGGCGGCAATGGCGTTGGCGGTCTGCTCGGCGCTCAGCCCCAGCAGCTTCGCGCTGCCCGCCGAAACCGACATCGCCAGCTGCAGCGCGTGGTTGAGTCCGCGGGCCATCACGGGAACCTGTGCGCTGAACCGGCATTGGATCTCGTAGGCGACCGCCAGCGCGAGCAGGAAGTCGGCTCCGCCGGCGCCGGTGTGCTCGGCCACGGCCAGCAATGCACCGACATTATCGGCGGGATGGCAGAGCCCACCCACCGTGAGATAGGTGTCGAGCAGATCGGGGTAGCGCACCAGCACCGCGTTGAAGAACGCGGCCTGGTCCACCGAGGCGCGCCCGCCGCCGACCAGGGTGGCCGTCGGGGCGCCACCGAACTGGGCGGTGTGGTCGCGGATCGTGGGGATCAGCTCGCCGTCCAGGGCACCGACGGCGCACGCGATGCTGTCGAGCACGTTGCGTTTCATCAGCGCCCGCGGTCGCCCGGTCAGGTCCCCCGGCCGGGCACCGACGACGAAATCGGCCAGCTCGTCCACAACGTAGTTATGTGCCACCACTTTTCGCCCCTCCGCTCTACGGACTTCAGTGAAGCCCCGCGCCGAGCCAGCGTCCACGATCCATCTCTTATGAGTGGTTGACGGAGGTTCTCACCGCACGCCGGCGCCGGTTTGCAGGACGCCCCGGTGGGGATCGTCGGCCGGAGTCCACCACCGTCCGGTGGGCGGGGTCAGCCAGTCACGACCGCGCGCAACCGCCAGCAACGACGTCACGGCACCGCGCACACTGGGCCGGTCATCGTCCTGGCGGTGTAGCAACGACCACGTCCATAGCGGTACCGGGTCGGCGACGGGGCGCCGGGTCAACCGGGGCGGGAGGGCAGCGGTGTGGCGCTTGGGTGACTCCAGTACGGCACCTGGGATCATGCGGACGTGCGCGTAGAA
>NZ_LZLL01000076.1:0-620 GCF_001669335.1 Mycobacterium sp. 1245852.3
GCAGCACCAGCAGCTCGAGCGGTTGTACGGCAGCAAAGAGGAAACCCTGATCCCGCTGCACCTGGCCTTGGCGTTCCGGGGGATGAACACCCACGGGCGCGCGCTGCTCACCCTGGCGCACCGGGCGATGGCCGACTACGACGAGGACGACTACAACCTGTGTGAGGGTGAAGTCCTGTGCTCGATGGTGCTGGGCTGGAACTTCGGCGACGGCCACATGCACAACGAGTGCCTGATCGAGGCGCTGCAGCAGCGGTGCGGGTTCGAGCCGGGCGAGGTGCGCGTGGTGATCCTCGATGCCCAGCCCATCCACCAACAGCGGCAGGAATACAGGTTGGTCGACGCCGCGACGGGCGAATTCGAACGCGGCTACTGCGACGTCGACGACATGGCCACCAATCAGCCCTGGGCCGACGACATCCCGGTGTACGTCCAGACCGGGCGCGTCACCGATTCCTGACGCGGCGCACCGCCACCACCACGACGAGGGCCCCGACCCCGGCCAGCGAGGCCAGCACCACGGGCTTCTGCACGAATCCGATCACCCGGACCTTGAGGTCGTCGGCCAGGCGCCGAGGATTGGCCCGCTCGGCAAGCGAGTCGACGGTGGCCGCCAGCTG
>NZ_LZLL01000077.1:0-25500 GCF_001669335.1 Mycobacterium sp. 1245852.3
GCGGGCCGGTGCCCGGCCCGCATCGTCACCACGGGGCTCAATGCCGCGGTTCCTCAGCGGGCCGGTGCCCGGCCCGCATCGTCACCACGGGGCTCAATGCCGTGGTTCCTCAGCGGGCCGGTGCCCGGCCCGCATCGTCACCACGGACGCCGCGAGCATCGCAACCGAAATCAGCGCCAGCAGTTGCACATTCGCAGAATGCCCGGCATAGCCGTCGACCGACCGCCACGGGTGCCGGGACAGCGCCGCCCCGGCCAGGATCAGCCCGCCCGCGCTCAGCGCGACGGTCGCACCGTCACGCCAGCGGGGCCGACGCCGCGACGCGTGCCGCAGGCCCAGCGCGGCGCCGACCGCGGCCAGCCCCACCACGCCGGCGATGACCGCCCCGGCCGCCAGCACGGCGATCGCCGCCCAGGCCCCGGACGGCCACGGTCGTGCGGGCGAGTCGTCGGCGCGCCCGCGCCGCGTCCGCCACAGCGCCAGCGCGGCGAGGAGGGGCAGCAGCGCCAGCCCCACGGCCAGGCCCGCGCGGTACAGCGAGTTGGAGGCGAAGGTCAGCGTGATGGTGCCAGGGTCACCCGCCGGCACGACGAACCCCTGCTGCCAGCCGTTGACGGCCACGGGCGTCAGCCGGGTCCCGTCACCGGTCCGCGCGACCCAGCCGGGGTTGATGCTTTCCGGGATCACGAGCACCCGCGAGGCGGCCGAGGCGGGGGGGCGGACCTCCCGCCGGCTGGGCCCCCACGCGCCGGTCTGGATGGGAATCGAAGCCGCGCTGGGCAATTCGGCGGCCGGTGTGGAAAGCTGGGCGCCGTCGACGACGAACTGGTCGCCGGGGCTGATCAAGAGCTCCTGTTGGCCCGCGGGCAGCGCGATCGGGTCGGGTTCGCACGGCAGAGCGGCCAGCGGCCCGCCGTCGAGCAGGGCGCCGGCGGTGGTGTGGATCGAGGTGTGCACGAACCGGCCGGCGACCGCGATTACCGGCCCCCGGTCGCAGCCGACCGTGATCTCGCGCGACCGGTTGCGGGAGGCGTCGGCGGGCGCGATGGGACTGCCGTCGCTGCCCAGCACCGTCACCTCGGCCAGCCCTGGCGGCTTGAGCTGATCGAACCCCAGCGCGTTGCGGTCGATGACGTCTTCCCAGTCGAGCAGGCTGACGCTGACGGTGTCGGTCACCCTGGGTTGCAGCGACAGCGTCTGCGGTTCGCCCGGCTTGAGCGCCCGGACTTGCGGGCCGTCGCCCAGGTTGACCGCCACCACGGTCGGGTGCGCCGGCACCGCCGACCGGCCGGGGACCAGGCGCAGCCCGGCGACCTCGGTGGGCCGCGGCAGGGTTAGCGTCAGCGTCGGCGGCGACTTGTGCTGCACCACCCGCTGGGGCGCCGTCCACGCGGTGGCCGGGTCGCCGTCGGTGGCAGCGTAGGCCGAGCCGACGACGTCTACCACGTCCGAATCCCCTTGGGCGCGAGCGGTATTGGTTTCCGCGATCAGGTCGGCCAGCTTGGGTCCCTGACGCGGCCGCACCCACAACGTCGGGGTCACCGACACCGGCGCGGGGACGGTCAGGGTGCGGCTGAAGTTCACCGGTTCTTCGGGTGCGAGCGCCATCGACGCCGCGCAGCGCACGCCGTCGGGCCCCCTGGCGCAGCCCGGCCGGCCGAGCAGTTCGGACCCCAGGTCCCAGCCCGCAACCGCCGAGCCGGGCGGCGGCCCGGGCACCTGCGCGGTGTGTCGCAGGGCCACCGGGTGGGCGAATCCGGAGGCATCGTACTGGGTGATGGACAGGTCGGTGATGCCGAACTGCACCCCGGCCGACCCGTCGTCGGTGCCGGCGGCGGTGACGCGCACCCACGGGCTTTCGCCGTAGGGCAGCGCCGCGGTCAGCGGCTTGCCGGGCTCGTCGAACCGCAGCGTGGTGCTGCCGGTGGCGGTCTCGATCAGGATGCGGCGGACCTGGGCGCCGACGGCGGTCGCGCTCGGGGTCAGCGTGATGGCGCCGTTGGTCAGGGGGTGGTCGAAGTCCACCTGCAGCCATTGGCCCACGGCGGCCTGCAGCGCGTTGGACACCCAGGCGGTGGCCGAGTCGCCGTCGACGGCGGCGGACGGGTTGGTCGCCGGCGCGACGTCGGGCATCGCCGTGGAATCCGACGACGAGCTCGACACCGTGATCCGGCCGCCGGTCCAGGCGCCGGGCACGGTGTCGGCCCCGGGGACGGGATAGTCGGGGACCCGGTTGTAGGTGTGCCGGGCGTCGCCGGGCGCGCGGATCGCCGACGAATGCTGGTCGACCCGGCCGTAGTCCGTCTCGCGGGACACCGGGGTGTCGGTGACGGTCACGGCGGGTGCGGGCAGCCCGACGCCGCGGGCGTCCTGCGTCAACAGGACCGGGCCCAGCGGCCGCTGGCCGAGCAGCCGCCGCCGCTCGTCGAGGCGCAGCAGCGCCTCCGGCCCGCCGTCGACCCGGGCCAGCCGTTCGGTGTCGACGAGGTACGGCGCGCCGGGATCACCACCGACGGCGACCCGGTAGACCTCCACCGCCGGGTATCGGGGGCGCAGCCCGCTATCGGCGACGAAGCCGGCCAGCGTGCCTGGGCCCACCGGCGCGCCGAACTGCGCCACCTTCTGCAGTCCCGGCGAGCCCTCGACGGCGCGGTGCACCAGGATGGGCCGCGCCGAGCGTGAGGTCTCCGGATCCAGGTCGTTGCGCAACACCACATACGAAATGCCTTGGCGGGCAAGGGTATCAGCCAGGCCGGCCGAGGGGCGCCCGGCGGCGAACAGGCGCTGCACCGAGTCCAGCGCCCGGATGGTCTGCGGCGGGGTCAACGGGATCGAGTCGCGCACCCCCCATGGGCTGTCGCCGAGCACCTGCAGCGGCTCGTCGTGGCTGGTGCCCCACACCTGGGTGGCGAACGGCGCACCCGGGATCACCAGCACCCGGCCCGGCGCGGGCGTGCCCTTGTTGTGTTCGCTGAGCCAATCGGCGGCCTCATGCCAGTACCGGGGTATCGCGGCGAACGTGCCCGGCGGGGCGAGCCGGCCGGTCCACGCCAGCGAGGTGCTGACCGCCAGCGCCGTCAGCACCACCACCGTCACGGCGACCCGCTTGTCGCGCTCGGGGTGGGCGAACGCCCGCAGCCACACCGCCACCGGCGCGGAACCGGGAAGGGGTATCCGGCCCAGTAGCTGCGCTAGGCCCAAGACCAGCGGGAGCCGGATGGCCGATGCGAGCTTGTGCACGTTGCGCAGCGGCGCGCCGGCGGCGTCCAGGAACGCCTGCACCTGATGGGCGACGGGCGAGCCCAGGCCGCCGCTGTAGCCGGCGGCCATCAGCACCAACCCGACCAGCAGCATCGCCACCAGCCGTCCCCGCGCAGGCATCCCGGGGCTGGCCAGCCCGGCCAGCCCGGCCGCCGCGACCAGGCAGGTGGCCAGGACGGCCGCCGACCCGGTGACCAGCGGCGCGCCGGCGGTCGCCGTCGGCGCCACGAACGGGGTCCAGGCGTCGGTGCCGCGCAAGATCTCGGTCAGCGACGACCACTGCGTCGTCACGCCCGAGGATTCGATGAAATCCAGAAACGGGGGACTGACGTGCCGTAGCAGGGCCAGCGCCACCACCCACCACAGCATCGCGAGAACCAGGGACGCCAGCCACCACCCGGTGTAGCGCCACCACAGCCGGTTGGGCCGGTGACTGGCCCACCAGATCACCGCGGGCAGGCACCCCGCCAGCGTGGCGATCGCGTTGACCGCGCCCATCAGGGCCACCGCCAGCCCGGCCTGGGCGGCCAGCGCCCGCACGGACCGGTCCGTCTGGGCGCGCAGCGCCAGGATGGTGGGCAGCAACACCCACGGCGCCAGCATCATCGGCAAGGTTTCCGATGAGATCGATCCGAGCGTGGTCAGAACCCGCGGCGCCAGCGCGAACGCCGCCGCGCCGATCACCCGCGACGCCGGGCTGCCGATCCCCAGCGCCTCGGCGACGCGCAGCACTCCCCAAAAACCGACGGTCAGCAGCAACGCCCACCACAGCCGCTGGGTGACCCATCCGGGCACGCCCAGCGCGTGGCCGAGCAGAAAGAAGGTGCCGTGCGGAAACAGGTAGCCGTAGGCCTGGTTCTGCGCCTGCCCGAACGGCAGCTCGCTGTTCCACAGGTTGGTCGCGCGGGCCAGGAAGCGCAGCGGATTCGCGGTCAGGTCCAGCTTGGTGTCGGGGGAGACCCGCCCCGGGGACTGGGCGAACGTCAGGGCCAGCGCGATCGCACCGACCAGCCACAACCACCGCCGCGACACCGGCCCAGCCGTCGAGCATGAGACCGGAGGTCCGGCCCCTGTCCGCGACCGGCTAGCTACGGTTGCCGTACTCGACCCGGTTGAGCACTGACGACTGCGGATCGCCCCCGGGAAGTGGCGGCTTCGTGTCTTGCTGGACCATCAAGGTGATCCCGAAGATCGCGGCCGCGCCGAGCAACAGGCCAACCACAACGCTCGCTGCGGCGGGCGCAACGATCCGGTTCATCGACGGCTCCTGGGGTCGGCTTGCGGTCCTGACTTTCGACCTAGCGCCAACCTAGCAGAACGGCGCCCGCCCAACCGGGGCCCCGGTCACCAGTGCAGACAGTGTCCGTGGAAACAGCGGTCGCCGTATTCGACCTGATAGGGCGCGACCGGAAGCGCGGGGCGCTGCAGGCTGGGCGCCGACACCAGGCTCTGGTCGGCCACGGCGAGCGTGATCCCGACGGTCGTCGCCACCCCGGCGGACAACCCCACCGCGATGCTGACCGCGGCGGCCAACGTGAAACCGGTCATCGCTGGCTCCCTCCCTGCCAGTCGAACGGGTCTGCAGCCCCCCGATCAGCAACGTACCGCTGATGCCCCCTGGCGCCGGGCACGAAACGCCCGACGTGAAAGCATGGCCCGATGGCATTTTCGCGCACCTTCGCCGTGCTCGCAGCCGCGTCGGCGCTGGTGGCCGGTTGCGGCCACCACCCCGCCGCGCACCCGCCCAGCTCGTCGGCGTCGAGCAAACCGGTCGCCGCTCCGGCGCCGCCGGTGTGCGCCGACCCGTCGGCACTCCCGGCCACACTGGGCATCCGCGACAAGCTGGCCCAACTGCTGATGGTGGGCGTGAAGAACGCCGACGACGCCCGCAACGTCGTCAACGGCTACCACGTGGGCGGCATCTTCATCGGCAGCTGGACGGACCTGTCGATCTTCAAGGGACCGCTGGCCGACATCGCGGCCAAGGCGGGTCCGCTGCCGCTGGCCGTCAGCGTCGACGAAGAGGGCGGCCGGGTCTCGCGGTTGAAGTCGCTGATCGGGACGTCGCCATCGCCGCGCGAGCTGGCGCAGACGCAAACGGTCCAACAGGTGCATGACCTGGCCGCCGACCGCGGCAGGAAGATGCGCGACCTGGGCATCACCGTCGACTTCGCCCCCGTCGTCGACGTCAGCGACGAGCCCGACGACGCCGTCATCGGCAACCGGTCGTTCAGCGCGGATCCTGCCACGGTCACCGACTACGCCGGGGCCTATGCGCAGGGGCTGCGCGACGCCGGCCTGCTGCCGGTGCTCAAGCACTTCCCCGGCCACGGGCACGGCTCGGGCGATTCGCACACCGGCGGCGTGGTCACGCCGCCGCTCGACGCCCTGCAGAACAGCGATCTGGTGCCCTACCGGACCCTGGTGGTCTCGCCGCCGGTCGGCGTCATGGTGGGCCACCTGCAGGTTCCCGGCCTCACCGGCGACGCCCCGGCCAGCCTGAGCCCCGAGGCCGTGCAGCTGCTGCGCAACGGGGTCGGCTACAAGGGCCCGCCGTTCACCGGGCCGGTGTTCAGCGACGACCTGTCCAGCATGGCCGCCATCTCCGACCGATACGGCGTGTCGGAAGCCGTGCTGCGCAGCCTGCGGGCCGGCGTCGACGTCGCGCTGTGGGTGACCACCGACGAGGTGCCGGCGGTCCTGGACCGGCTGCAACAGGCGGTGGCCTCGGGCGACCTGCCGGCCAAGCAGGTCGACGATTCGCTGGTGCGGGTGGCGACGATGAAGGGCCCCAGCCGTAACTGCGGCCACTAGCGGGTCGGCCCCGTCCGCACCAACGGATGTGGCGGCCGGGCCGCATTGCTTACCCTTGAGTCAGCTAGACGGGTCGGAAAGGTAAGCGATGGCGGGTGGCACCAAGCGGTTACCGCGCGCCGTCCGCGAGCAGCAGATGCTCGACGCCGCCGTCCAGATGTTCTCGGTCAACGGCTATCACGAGACCTCGATGGATGCCATCGCCGCCGAGGCGCAGATCTCCAAGCCGATGCTGTACCTGTATTACGGCTCCAAGGAGGACCTGTTCGGCGCCTGCCTGAACCGGGAGATGGGCCGGTTCATCGACGCGGTGCGCGCCGACATCGACTTCCAGCAGAGCCCCAACGACATGCTGCGCAACACCATCGCGTCGTTCATGCGCTACATCGACGCCAACCGGGCGTCCTGGATCGTGATGTACACCCAGGCCACCAGCTCACAGGCGTTCGCCCACATGGTCCGCGAGGGACGCGAGCAGATCATCGAACTCGTGGCCGGGCTGATGCGGGCGGGCAGCCGCAACCCGCGCACCGAGCGCGAGAACGAAATGATGGCCGTGGCCCTGGTGGGCGCCGGCGAGGCGGTCGCCAACCGGCTGTCCACCGGCGACGTCGACGTCGAGGAGGCGGCCCAGCTGATGATCGACCTGTTCTGGTACGGCCTCAAGGGGTCGCCGGCGGAACGGGCGGCGGCGCACCCCGAGGCGGGCGGCTCGGACGCCGCCGGCGAATAGCCCCAGGGTCGTTGCGGTGGCCCGGATGAGCGTCCCGAGCTCGGACCGCGGCAACCTCGAATTCTTCTGCGCCGTAATCATCGTCGGCTTGCTCGCCGGAGTCGCCGGCTTGGCGACGACGTTCGTGCTGCGCGTGGTCCAGCACGCCACCTACAACTACAGTTTCGGCGCGCTGCTGGAAGGGGTGACCGCCAGCAGCCCGATCCGGCGCATGCTGGGCCCGATGATCGGCGCAGGGCTGGCGGGCCTGGGGTGGTGGTTGCTGCGGCGCCGGGCCGAGGTGCCCCCGCTGGCGCAGACCATCGCCGCCCGCGCACCCGTGCCGCGGCTGTCCTGGAGCGTCGACGCGATGCTGCAGGTGCTGCTCGTCGGATCGGGAGCATCGCTCGGGCGAGAGGGCGCCCCACGTCAATTCGCCGCTGCGCTCAGCGATTTGGGGACCGGATGGCTCAGGCGGCTGGGCCCGCGCGATCGCGAGATCCTGCTGGCCTGTGCGGCGGGCGCGGGCCTGGGTGCGGTGTATGCGGTTCCGCTGGCCGGCGCACTGTTCTCGATCCGGATCCTGCTGAACACCTGGCGGCCGCGGGTGGTGGGCGCGGCGTTTCTCTCCTCCGGCTTGGCCGTCGCCGTCGGCTCGGCCATCACCCGCGATCAACCCAATCTGCGATGGCCGATCGGGGAGTCCACGTATCTGCTGACCGCGCACGGATTGCTGCTGGCGCCGGTGGCTCTCGCGGTCGGGCTGGCGTTCAACCGGTTGATGGCCGCGGCGCGGCCCGCCCGCCCGCCGAGGACTGCGCTGCTCATCCCCGCGCTCGCGGGAGCGGGCCTGGTGATGGGCGTGTGTTCGCACTGGTGGCCCGAGTTGCCCGGCAACGGCCGCAGCATCCTGACCGTGAGCCTGGCCAGCGGCATGACCCTGCTCTCGGCGCTGGCCATCCTGGCGCTGAAACCCCTACTGACCGCGCTGTTTCTGCGCGCGGGCGGGGCCGGCGGCCTGCTGACGCCCTCACTGGCCACCGGCGCCGCCGCCGGCGCCGCGCTGGTCTTGGCGATCAACTGGGCGATGGGAACTCATCTGCACGTGCCGGCGGTGTCGCTGGCCGGCGCCGCGGGCGTGCTCGCGGTGACCCAGGGGTCGCCGATCTGGGCGGCGATCTTCGTCTGGGAGCTCGCCCGGCCCCCGCTGTGGCTGTTTCTGCTCTTCCTGCTGACCGCGAGCAGCGCACACGCGCTGAAAGTGCTTGCCCAGGGCCGCAGTACGACGCACGCGGGTTAGAGCGCCCGGACCGTGCCGGTCAGGTGCGGGTAACCCTTGGCGATGTTGCGCAGTGAAATGTCCCAGCCGCCGTCGTGCTCGTCGATGTAGAGCCCGGCGGTCGCGGGCAGCACCAGCGGCTTGCCGAACCGCACCGAATACCGCACGGCATCGGGGATTTGTGCTTCGACGTTGGCCAATACCGCTGCGGCGCTGTACATTCCGTGCGCGATCACGGTCGGGAAGCCGAACAGCTTGGCCGCGACCGAGTTGGTGTGGATCGGGTTGTGATCGCCCCCGACGTCGGCGTAGCGCCGGATCAGCCCCGGGCTGATCCGCAACACCGTGGACGGTGGCGGCAGCTTGGGCTGCTTCTGCGGTGGCGGCTTGGGTTCATCGGACAGGCTCGTCCGCTGCTGGTGCAGGAAGGTCGTCACCTGATGCCAGGCGGTGTCGTTGCCGACGCTGACATCGGTCACCAGATCGACCAGCAGCCCCTTGCGGTGCTCGCGCAGGTTCTCGGCGTGCACGCGCACCCCGACGGTGTCGGTGACCGCGATCGGGCGGTACTGCGTGATGTGGTTCTCGGTGTGCACCGATCCCATTGCGGCAAAAGGGAAGTCGAAGCCGGTGACCAGCGACATCAGCGCGGGAAAGGTCAGCGCGAACGGGTAGGTCAGCGGCACGTGATTGCCGTAGCGCAGGCCCGTGACCCCCGCGTACTCGGCCACGTTCGCGCGGTCGATGGGCAATTCCTCGATGGTCACGGTGCGGGTGGGCACCTCGCCGCTGCGGGACACCACCGGCAGCGCCCCGGCCGCCGCGCGCAGCATGTTCTTCAGGCCGCTTGGCTGGTTCATGGCATTCTCCTCGACAGCCCGGTTCGCTATGCGCCCAGCATGGCCTGGCCGCAGACGCGAATGACGTTACCCGTCACCGCATTTGAGGCCGGGCTGGCGAAGTAGGCGATGGTTTCGGCGACGTCCACCGGCTGCCCGCCCTGCAGCAGCGAGTTCATCCGGCGGCCGACCTCCCGGGTGGCCAGCGGGATGGCGGCGGTCATCTGGGTTTCGATGAAACCCGGTGCGACGGCGTTGATCGTGATGCCCTTGCCGTACAGCTCCGGGGCCAGCGACTGGGTGAGGCCGATCATCCCGGCCTTGGTCGTCGCGTAGTTGGTCTGGCCGCGGTTGCCGGCGATGCCGGCCATCGACGACAGACCGATCACCCGGCCGCCCTCGCCGATGGTGCCGTTGCCCACCAGACCCTCGGTAAGCCGCAGCGGGGCAAGCAGATTGACGGCCAGGACGGCGTCCCAGCGGGCGTCGTCCATGTTGGCCAACAGCTTGTCGCGGGTGATGCCGGCGTTGTTGACCAAAACGTCGGCGCGCCCGCCGTGGTGCTCGCGCAGGTGCTCGGTGATCTTGTCGACGGCGTCTTCGGCGGTGACGTCGAGCCACAACGCGGTGCCCCCGACCCGGCTGGCCGTCTCGGCCAGCGCCTCGGCGGCCGATTCGACGTCGATGGCCACCACGCGGGCGCCGTCGCGGGCGAACACCTCGGCGATCGTCGCGCCGATGCCCCGGGCCGCGCCGGTCACGATCGCGACCTTGCCGTCCAGCGGGCGGTCCCAATCGGCCGGAGGCGTGGAGTCCGCCTCCCCGACGTAGAAGACCTGGCCGTCGACGTAGGCGGACTTGGCCGACAAGATGAACCGCATCGTCGATTCCAGGCCCGTCGCGGCGGGCTTGGCGTCCGGCGACAGGTACACCAGCGCCACCGTGGCGCCGTTGCGCAGCTCCTTGCCCAGCGAACGGGTGAAGCCCTCCAGCGCGCGCTGTGCGATCCGCTCGTGCGGGCTGGCTTCTGTATTTTGCAAGGCGTCGGGCGTGGTCCCGACCACCACCACGCGCGCGGAATGACCCAGGTTGCGCAGCAGGGGGGTGAAGAACTCGTAGAGCCCCCGGAGCCCCTCCGGCGTGGTGATGCCGGTGGCGTCGTACACCAGGCCGCCGAACTTGTCCGCCCAGCGGCCGCCCAGGTTGTTGCCCACCAGGTCGTAGTCGGCGTCCAGCGCCGCGCGCAGCGGTTCGACGACCCGGCCCTCCCCGCCGATCAGCAGGGCCCCGGCCAGGGGCGGTTCACCGGCCCGGTAACGGCGCAGCGTCTCGGGTTGGGGGACGCCGAGCTGCTTGGCGAGAAACGATCCAGGACCGGAATTGACGATCTGGGAGAACAGATCGGACGAAGCCTTGGGAGCCACCGGAGCTACCTTCCATGTTCTTGCGAAATCGGGGTATGCCTACAGCACAACCGTATCGGGGACGAACTTACTGCAGAGTAAGAACAGTGGGTATTATGGCCCCGGACGGGCGATTCCCAAACCGATTGACCGCGCAAACACGGAGAAGAATAGTGGCCGCTGCAAGTTCTGAGTCAAGTAAACAGTCTGCTCAGCGCAGTTCTGAGCGTCGGCGGGTGGCCGTGCTGGGCGGCAACCGCATCCCGTTCGCCCGGTCCGACGGCGCCTACGCGGAGGCGTCCAACCAGGACATGTTCACCGCCGCCCTGGGCGGGCTGGTGGATCGCTTCGGGTTGGCCGGCGAGCGGCTCGGGGTCGTCGTCGGCGGCGCCGTGCTCAAGCACAGCCGGGACTTCAACCTGACCCGCGAATGCGTGCTGGGCTCGCAGCTGTCGTCCCACACGCCCGCGTTCGACCTGCAGCAGGCCTGCGGTACCGGGCTGCAGGCGGCCGTGGCCGCCGCCGAGGGCATCGCGTCCGGCCGTTACGACGTGGCCGCCGCCGGCGGCGTCGACACCACCTCCGACGCGCCCATCGGGCTGGGCGACAACCTGCGCCGCACCCTGCTCAAGCTGCGCCGGGCCAAGTCCAACGTGCAACGGCTGAAGCTGGTGGGCACGCTGCCCGCCACCCTGGGCGTCGAGATCCCGGTGAACAGTGAACCGCGCACCGGGCTGTCCATGGGCGAGCACCAGGCGCTGACGGCCAAGAAGATGGGCATTTCCCGCGTGGCCCAGGACGAGTTGGCCGCCGCCAGCCACCGCAACATGGCCGCCGCCTACGACCGGGGCTTCTTCGACGACCTGGTCACGCCCTTCCTGGGGCTCTACCGCGACGACAACCTGCGTCCGGACTCGTCGGCGGAGAAGCTGGCCAAGCTGCGCCCGGTGTTCGGCGTCAAGGCGGGCGACGCGACGATGACCGCCGGCAACTCGACGCCGCTGACCGACGGTGCGTCGGTGGCGCTGCTGGCCACCGACGAGTGGGCGGCCGCGCATTCGCTGACGCCGCTGGCCTACCTGGTGGATTCGGAGACCGCCGCCGTCGACTACGTCAATGGGCGTGACGGCCTGCTGATGGCACCGACCTACGCCGTGCCGCGGCTGCTGGCCCGCAACGGCCTGAGCCTGCAGGATTTCGACTTCTACGAGATTCACGAGGCGTTCGCGTCGGTGGTGCTGTGCCACCTGCAGGCCTGGGAATCCGAGGAGTACTGCAAGGAGCGGCTGGGCCTGGACGGCGCGCTGGGCTCGATCGACCGGTCCAAGCTGAACGTCAACGGGTCCTCGCTGGCCGCCGGCCACCCGTTCGCGGCCACCGGCGGGCGGATCCTGGCCCAGGCGGCCAAGCAGCTCGCGCAGCGCAAGGCCGAGCAGAAGGGCGGCGGCACCGTGCGCGCCCTGGTCTCGATCTGTGCGGCAGGTGGCCAGGGCGTGGCCGCGATTCTGGAGGCCTGACGGACCCGTCAGGGCCCGGTCCCGCCGGATCGGCGCTCGTCATGAGTTGAGTCACATCTGGTTAGTCGGAAGGGGGCGCGGGTATCCGACCCACCGGATGGCCCCGTGTTGTGGTCTGACCCCCCGACCCCGACGGCAATACGGGGCATCCCCTGAATACGACCGCCCGTCCGCATCGCGGATTGGCGTACGAAAAGGGCCGCCGCTGGAGTGAGGGGATCCAGCGGCGGCCTTTTTGCTGTCCGGCAGGCCTTTCATCGCTGCGGCGAACGCAAATCCCCCGCTCCGACCAGGCGAAGCGGGGGATTCATGCGTTGCCGTCGAGGGCCTAGAAGGCGGCCTCGTCGAGCTCCATGATGTCATTGTCCAGCGTGTCGATGACCTCGCGGGTGCTGGTCAGCAACGGCAGGAAGTTCTTCGCGAAGAACGACGCCACCGCGATCTTGCCCTCGTAGAAGGACCGCTCATCGCCGCTGGCACCGGCATCCAGCGCCGCCACGGCGACCGCCGCCTGACGCTGCAACAGCCAGCCGATGACCAGGTCACCGACGCTCATCAGGAAGCGCACCGAACCCAGGCCCACCTTGTACAGGCTGGTCACGTCCTCCTGCGCCGCCATCAGGTAGCCGGTGAGCGTGGCCGCCATCGCCTGGACGTCGGTCAGGGCCTTGGCCAGCAGCTCGCGCTCGGTCTTCAGCCGCCCGTTGCCGGACTCGCTGTCGACGAACTTCTGGATCTGCTCGGACACGTGGGCCAGGGCCACACCCTTGTCGCGGACGATCTTGCGGAAGAAGAAGTCCTGCGCCTGGATGGCGGTGGTGCCCTCGTAGAGCGAGTCGATCTTGGCGTCGCGGATGTACTGCTCGATCGGGTAGTCCTGCAGGAAGCCGGATCCACCGAAGGTCTGCAGGCTCTCGGTGAGCTTGGCGTACGCCTGCTCCGAGCCCACACCCTTGACGACCGGCAGCATCAGGTCGTTGACCTTGACCGCCAGCTCGGCGTCCACGCCGTGGATCGCCTCGGCGACCGCCGCGTCCTGGTAGGTGGACGTGAACAGGTACAGCGCGCGCAGACCCTCGGCGTAGGCCTTCTGGGTCATCAGCGAACGGCGCACGTCCGGGTGGTGCGTGATGGTCACCCGCGGTGCGGTCTTGTCGGTCATCTGGGTCATGTCGGCGCCCTGGACGCGCGACTTCGCGTACTCGAGCGCGTTCAGGTAGCCCGTCGACAGGGTGGCGATGGCCTTGGTGCCGACCATCATGCGGGCCTGCTCGATGACCTCGAACATCTGCGCGATGCCGTTGTGCACCTCGCCGACCAGCCAGCCCTTGGCGGGGACGTCGTGCTGGCCGAAGCTCAGCTCGCACGTCGCCGAGACCTTCAGGCCCATCTTGTGCTCGACGTTGGTGACGAAGACGCCGTTGCGCTCGCCCAGCTCGCCGGTCTCGAAGTCGAACAGGAACTTGGGCACGAAGAACAGCGACAGCCCCTTGGTGCCCGGTCCGGCGCCCTCGGGGCGGGCCAGCACCAGGTGGAAGATGTTCTCGAACAGGTCGCCGGAGTCGGCGGAGGTGATGAACCGCTTCACACCGTCGATGTGCCAGGAGCCGTCCTCCTGCTTGACGGCCTTGGTCCGCCCGGCGCCCACGTCCGAACCGGCGTCCGGCTCGGTGAGCACCATGGTCGAACCCCAGCCGCGCTCAGCGCAGATGACGGCCCACTTCTTCTGCTCCTCGGTGCCGAGGTGGTACAGGATGTTGGCGAAGCCTGCGCCGCCGGCGTACATCCACACGGCGGGGTTGGCGCCGAGCAGGTGCTCGTGCAGCGCCCACACCAGCGCCCGGGGCATCGGCATGCCGCCGAGCACCTCGTCGATGCCGACCTTGTCCCAGCCGGCCTCGATGACGGACTGGACCGACTTTTTGAAAGATTCCGGCAGGGTCACCGAGTGCGTCTTCGGATCGAACACCGGCGGATTGCGGTCACCCTCGACGAAGGAGTCGGCGACCGGCCCCTCGGCCAGTCGGCTGATCTCGTTCAGCATTTCTTGGGCTGTGTCGGCGTCCAGGTCGGCGTATTCGCCCTGGCCCAGCGCCTTGTCAACGCCCAGAACTTCGAACAGGTTGAATACCTGGTCGCGGACGTTGCTCTTGTAGTGGCTCACTACGGTCCTCCTCGTTGAGAATGCCACTTGTGGTTGGGTACTAGGTCTAAGTTACCCACCAGTAACAAGACCTAAAATATCGCTCGCGTCAGTGGGATGCAAGTCAATGTGAGCTAGATTTCATTGCCTAATTAACCAACCGGTTGGGAAGCTGCTGGTCATGCCGTTGAAATCCGATCTACCTGCGGCGATGATCCACACGTGACCGGTGTGCGCGGCGTCACTGCGCCGCCCGACGAGGTGCCGACGGTGGACCTGCGGGCCGATGCCGCGCTGCTGCGCCGCGGGCTGCGGGACGCCGGCCACGAGGTGGGCTTCTTCTATTTGACCGGTCACGGGGTGGCGCCGGACCTGGTGGGACGGATGCTGGACGCGGCGCGCCGGCTCTTCGAGCTGCCCCAACCGGACAAGGACGCCATCGCGATGGTGCGCAGCCCCCATTTCCGTGGCTACACCCGGCTCGGCGGTGAACTGACCCGCGGCGAGGTGGATTGGCGTGAGCAGATCGACGTCGGACCGGAGCGCGCGGCGCTCGATGGGCTGGGCAAGTCCGACTATCGGTGGCTGCAGGGCCCGAATCAGTGGCCGGCCGCGCTGCCGGAGCTGCCCGGGATCATCGAGGAGTGGGACGCCGCGCTGTCCGCGGTCGCGCGCACCCTGCTGCGACACTGGGCGGCCTCGCTCGGCAGCCCGCCCGGCGTGTTCGACGCGTCCTTCGCCGACGCGCCGGCCACCCTGATCAAGATCATCCGGTACCCGGCCCGCGCGGAAAGCGCGCAGGGCGTGGGTGCCCACCGCGACTCCGGGGTGCTCACCTTGTTGCTGGCCGAGCCGGGCAGCACCGGCCTGCAGGTCCGGCGCGGCGGCGGGAAAGGAGGCCATCCCGATGACGGCTGGATCGAAGTGCCGCCGCGCGAGGGGGCGTTCATCGTCAACATCGGCGAGCTGCTGGAGGTGGCCACCCGCGGTTACCTGCGGGCCACCGAGCACCGGGTCAGCCTGCACGGGCAGGCCGGGGACCGCATCTCGGTGCCCTACTTCTTCAATCCGCGCCTGGACGCACAGATACCCGTGCTGTCGCTGCCCGACGAGCTCGCGGCACGGACCGATGAACACTGGACACCGTCGCACGATCCGGCCGACCCCATGTTTTCGGTCTACGGGCGCAACGCCTGGAAGAGCAGGCTGCGGGCCCATCCGGATGTGGCCGCGGCGCACGGATATTCGGCAGATCGCTTAGAAAACGGCTGAGGGTGGCCGTGCCGGCGTGACCGGCGCCGGGTAGGGTCACACACGAAAATCCCGTCTCCGGCTCTAGGGGCGAATAAGTCCGGTGAACTCGAACAACAAGCTGACAGCGTCGTCGCTGCGGGAGGCCTTCGGTCACTTCCCGTCCGGTGTGGTAGCGATCGCCGCCGAGGTGAACGGAACCCGGGAAGGCCTGGCGGCCAGCACCTTCGTCCCCGTCTCGCTGGACCCGCCGCTGGTGTCGTTCTGCGTGCAGAACACCTCGACGACCTGGCCCAAGCTCAAGGACCTGCCGATGCTGGGCATCAGTGTCCTCGGCGAGGCGCATGACGAGGCCGCGCGCACGCTGGCCGCGAAGACCGGCGACCGGTTCGCGGGTCTGGAAACGGTCTCCCGGTCCTCCGGTGCGGTGTTCATCAAGGGCACCGGCCTGTGGCTGGAAAGCGCGATCGAGCAGCTCATTCCGGCGGGCGATCACACCATCGTGGTGTTGCGGGTCAACGAGGTGACCGTGGACGCCGAGGTGGCGCCCATCGTGTTCCATCGCAGCGTGTTCCGCCGCCTCGGCGCCTAATCGGCTCGCTGAGCCGTCGACCTGCTACGGGCGGTGGCCCAGTTCCTCCCGAAAGCCCTGAATGCGGCTCTCGAGTTCGGCGGCGTCGGTGTACCGGCCTTCCTTGTTCGCGAGCTGAGCGCGTACCGACAGCTGGCGGATCGCCGTGCGAATGTTGTTGATGCTGGCGGTTTCTCGCATGGGTTTCATGAACTGCCTTTCCGGTCGTGGACAGACGACCGCACGCGGCGGCCCGACAGGATGCAGTGTGGTTACCCGAGTCCCGCGGTGGCCTAACGCGCCGCGGCGCGACGTCGCCGAGCGTGAAGTCAGTCGCACGTTGAGCGCCGAATGTGAAGGTAGCTTCACATTCGAGCCGCAAGGCCGCGCGCGATCAGCGGCGGAACAGCTTGTTACCCAGCCACACGACCGGGTCGTACTTGCGGTCGGCGACCCGCTCTTTCATGGGGATCAGCGCGTTGTCGGTGATCTTGATGTTCTCCGGGCAGACCTCGGTGCAGCACTTGGTGATGTTGCAGTAGCCCAGACCGTGCTCGTCCTGGGCGTCGTTGCGCCGGTCGCGGGTGTCCAGCGGGTGCATTTCCAGCTCGGCGATCCGCATCAGGAACCGGGGACCGGCGAACGCCTTCTTGTTCTCCTCGTGGTCGCGCACCACGTGGCAGACGTTCTGGCACAGGAAGCACTCGATGCACTTGCGAAATTCCTGCGAGCGCTGCACGTCCTCCTGCGCCATCCGGTACTCCCCGGGCTGCAGGTCCTTGGGCGGCGCGAAAGACGGTATCTCGCGGGCCTTTTCGTAGTTGAACGAGACGTCGGTCACCAGGTCGCGGATCACCGGGAACGTGCGCAGCGGCGTGACGGTGACGACCTCGTCCTCGGCGAACGTCGACATCCGGGTCATGCACAGCAGCCGCGGCTTGCCGTTGATCTCCGCCGAGCAGGAACCACACTTGCCCGCCTTGCAGTTCCACCGGACGGCCAGATCGGGCGTCTGGGTCTGCTGCAGGCGATGGATGATGTCGAGGACGACCTCGCCCTCGTTGACCTCGACCGTGAAGTCCTGCAGACCGCCGTCGGCGTCGTCGCCGCGCCACACCCGCATCGTCGCGTTGTAGGTCATTTGCCACTCCGTCCTGGGTGCCCGGCGAGTTCTTCGTCGGTGTAGTACTTCTCCAGCTCGGCGATGTCGAACAGCTCCAGCAGATCGGGCCGCATCGGCGTCTGATCCTTCTTCGTGATGGTGATCTCGGGGATCACCTCGTCACCGCCGCTCGCCTCGCAGACCAGCAGTACCTTGCGCCACGACGAGTCCATCGCCGGGTGGTCGTCACGGGTGTGCCCGCCGCGGCTCTCGGTGCGCTGCAGCGCGGCCTTGGCGACGCACTCGCTGACCAGCAGCATGTTGCGCAGGTCGATGGCCAGGTTCCAGCCCGGGTTGTACCGGCGCTGCCCCTCGACGTGCAGGTTCTTGAACCGCTCGCGCAGCTTGTTGAGCCGCTCGAGGGCCTCGGTGATCTCTTCCTCCTTGCGGATGATGCCGACCAGGTCGTTCATCGACTGCTGCAGCTCGAGCTGCAGGGTGTACGGGTTCTCCGCGGCCGCGCCGTTGGCCGGCGCCTCGAAGGGCGACAGCGCCCGCTTGGCCGCCGCGTCCACGGCGTCCTCGGCGATCGTCGGCCGGCTGCTCAGGGCACGCACGTAGTCGGCCGCACCCAGACCGGCACGCCGGCCGAACACGAGCAGGTCCGACAGCGAGTTGCCGCCCAGCCGGTTGGACCCGTGCATGCCGCCGGAGCATTCACCCGCGGCGAACAACCCGGGGACGGTGGCTGCGCCGGTGTCGGCGTCGACCTCGACGCCACCCATCACGTAGTGGCAGGTCGGCCCGACTTCCATCGGCTCCTTGGTGATGTCGACGCCGGCCAGCTCCTTGAACTGGTGGTACATCGACGGCAGGCGGCGGTTGATCTCCGCGGGGGTCAGCCGCGAGGCGATGTCCAGGAAGACGCCGCCGTGTGGGCTGCCGCGGCCGGCCTTGACCTCGGAGTTGATCGCGCGCGCGACCTCGTCGCGCGGCAGCAGGTCGGGGGTGCGACGGGCCGAGTCGTTGTCCTTGAGCCACTGGTCGGCCTCTTGCTCGGTCTCGGCGTACTGGCCCTTGAACACCGAGGGGATGTAGTCGAACATGAACCGCTTGTCGTCGGAGTTCTTCAGCACCCCGCCGTCACCGCGGACACCCTCGGTGACCAGGATCCCCTTCACGCTCGGCGGCCAGACCATGCCCGTCGGGTGGAACTGGACGAACTCCATGTTGATCAGCGACGCGCCCGCCCGCAGGGCCAGGGCGTGGCCGTCGCCGGTGTACTCCCACGAGTTCGAGGTGACCTTGAACGACTTGCCGATCCCACCGGTGGCCAGCACCACCGCGGGCGCCTCGAACAGGATGAAGTTGCCGCTTTCGCGGATGTAGCCGAACGCGCCGGCGATCGCGTCGCCGTCCTTGATCAGCTCGGTGATCGTGGTCTCGGCGAACACCCGGATCCGGGCTTCGTAGTCGCCGAGCTCGGCGAAGTCCTCCTGCTGCAGCGAGACGATCTTCTGCTGCATGGTGCGGATCAGTTCCAGGCCGGTGCGGTCACCGACGTGGGCCAGCCGCGGGTAGGTGTGCCCACCGAAGTTGCGCTGGCTGATCTTGCCGTCCTTGAGGCGATCGAACAGTGCCCCATAGGTTTCCAGCTCCCAGACCCGGTCGGGGGCTTCCTTGGCGTGCAGTTCGGCCATGCGCCAGTTGTTGAGGAATTTCCCGCCGCGCATGGTGTCGCCGAAGTGGGTCTTCCAGTTGTCTTTCGGGTTGGTGTTGCCCATGGAGGCCGCGCAACCACCCTCGGCCATGACCGTGTGGGCCTTGCCGAACAGGGACTTGCACACCACCGCAACCCGCAAACCCCGTTCGCGCGCTTCGATAACCGCGCGCAGTCCCGCGCCGCCGGCACCGATCACGACCACGTCGAACGTGTGCCGCTCGATTTCAACCATGAAACCCTCGCTAGCTAAATCTGTGATTTATTTCGAAATGGCTTGTCAGCCAACAAACCTGAGGTCAGGAATGGTGCCGCTGGCCACCAGTGCGATGTAGAAGTCGGTGAGCATCAGGGTGCCCAGCGTGATCCAGGCGAACAGCTTGTGGCGGGTGTTGATGACGCTGACCTGGGTCCAGATCCAGTACCGCACAGGGTGCTTGGAGAAGTGCTTGAGCCGCCCGCCGGTGACGTGCCGGCAGGAGTGGCAGGACAGCGTGTAGACCCACAGCATGATGACGTTGCCGAGCAGGATCAGATTGCCCAGACCGAAGCCGAATCCGCCCGGGCCGCTGTCGGAGTGGAACGCGACGATCGCGTCGTAGGTGTTGATCACCGAGATGATGCCGGCGATATAGAAGAAGTACCGGTGGGTGTTCTGGATGATCAGCGGGAACTTGGTCTCGCCGGTGTAGTGCACGCGAGGCTCGGCCACCGCGCAGGCGCTGGGCGACTGCCACACCGTGCGGTAGTAGGCACCGCGGTAGTAGTAGCAGGTCAGACGGAACAGCAGCAGGAACGGCAGCGACAAGGCGGCGTACGGCAGCCACCATACGTCGGGCAGGAACTGCGGCCAGATGTCGCCGGCCTCACCGCAACCCTTGCTCACGCAGGGCGAGTAGAACGGTGTCAGGTAGTGGTATTTGGGAACGAAGAAGTAATCCTGTTGGAACGCCCGCGCCGTCGCATAAATAATGAATGCGGCGAAGCCTAGATCGATCCGCAGCGGCGACATCCACCACCGATCGGTGCGCAGGGTGCGTTGCGGGATACGGGCGCGCGTGGGTGAAAAGACACCGGACGCAGGACGGTTCGCCGTGGGTGCGCTCATTTAGTGTGTTCCTCTTCGAACGGGCTGTAGGTCGAAGGGTACACAGAACCAAGCCCCCCTTTTCTGGGGGGCTTGTGTTGTTCGACGTTGGTCAGGACCTGTTGTGACCGCCGACACCCTCGTCGTCGACGTCGCGCCAGAATTCGCTGTCGTATTGGGTGTCGGGAATGACGATCTTCTCACCGGACTGCTGCACGGTGGCGCCCGCCAGGTCCAATTCGGACACGTCGGTGTCGAGCAGGTCGACGTCGGACAGGATGCGGTCGGCGTCGATGACGATGCGCCGCATGGCCGGGCTGTCACCGTATCGGGCCCGTAGGGAGCTCACGCACCGCCGCAGGCCGCCGATGAGGTCGTGTAGTTCGGCGAATTCGGTCGTGCCAGTCGTGCTCGGCGTGCGAGTCAAAGGATCTCCTCGGCAGTGTTTCGGATCACAGTACGCCCTCGATACTATCCACCGCACACGCCAGACGTCAGGTCGTTGGGCCGGGATGCCGAGGGAGCAAACACTTATGACGGGACGCGCCACACCGGCCGAGCGGGCCGCCGCGCTGCTGGAACTGCACCGGCCGGGCAACCCGGTCATCCTGCCGACCGTGTGGGATGCCTGGTCGGCCCGGCTGGCCGCCGGCGCCGGATTCGCCGCGCTCACCGTGGGCAGCCATCCGATGGCGGACTCGATCGGCAAACCGGACAACGAGGGCATGTCGTTCGACGATGTGCTCACCCGGGTCGCGCAGATCACCGCCGCGGTCGACGTCCCGGTGTCGGTGGACATCGAATCCGGCTACGGCCAGCGGGCGGGCCGGCTGATCGAGGGCCTGCTCAGCGCCGGGGCCGTGGGGTGCAACATCGAGGACAGCGTGCACTCGGAGGGCAAGCGGCTGCGGTCCGCCGACGAACACGCCGATCTGGTCGGCGAGCTGCGGTCGGCCGCTGACGCGGCCGGGGTACACGTCGTCATCAACGCCCGGACCGATCTGTTCCTGCGCCAGGACGGCGAGGCCTCCGATCGCGTCGAGCGGGCGGTGGACCGACTGAACAAGGCCGCCGCCGCGGGCGCCGATGTCCTCTATCCGGTGGGCCGCCACGACCCCGACACGTTGCGGCGCCTGACGGCGGAGTTGCAGCGGCCGGTCAACGCGATCGCGCTGCCCGATCAGGACGACCCGGCGTCCTTCGGTCCGCTGGGCGTCGCGCGGATCAGTTTCGGGCCCTTCTTTCAGGCCGCGCTGGCGGCCCACGCCAAGGAGCTGCTGGCCCGCTGGGGCTGATGCGATGAATCCGGCGGAGCCGTTGCGGCTCCGCCGGATTCGCCGGCCGGTATGCGTCCGGACGGGCCGGAGATTATTTGGTGATCGCGATGCGCTGCGCCTGGCTTCCGGCGTACGCACCGGTGACCCGCACGGTCAGCACGCCCGCGTCGTAGCTCGCCGTGATGGCGTCGCCGGTGACGTGGGCGGGCAGCTGGAACGACCGGCGGAACGATCCGTACCGGATCTCCCGAAGCGTGCGGCCTTCCTTCTCTTCGGCGTGCTCGTCGCGGTGTTCGCCGTGGATGACCAGGCGGCCGCGGTCGACCTCGACCTTGACGTCCCGGTCGACGTCAACGCCCGGGAGTTCGACCCGTACGATCGCGTCGTCGCCGTCCTTGACGATCTCGGCGGCGGGCCGCAAACCGCTGGTCGCCGGGGTGTTCCAGTCCGCCGCGGCGGCGGGGCCGAAAAAGTCGCGCAACCACCGGTCGGTGTCCCAGGCCGGTCGCGACCACAATGCGAGGTTGCTCATGACGCTTCCCTTTCCATTCCTTGAGCTTCATTGTGAAATTCCTGTGACCGGCGCCTGCGCGACCGGCTACTACGACAAACATGAGTCGACCACGCTTAAGTTCCACCTCGCCGTTCGCCGGCAGTGAACGATCAATCACATCGGTTCCTGTGAGTTGTGAGATCCTCGTCATAGGACCGTCACATTGGGCGAGAAGAACGTAATTTCCGGCCGTTACTCTCAAAGCCATGTCTGCAGACGGGATTTCGCGCGCCAGCTGTGCGCCTCGTCACATCATCGTAGTCGGACATGGCATGGTGGGGCACCGGTTCGTCGAGGCGCTGCGCGCCCGTGACACCGAGGGACTGTGGCGCATCACGGTTTTCGCCGAGGAGACCAACGCGGCCTACGACCGCGTGGGGCTGACCTCGTACACCGAAAGCTGGGATCGCAAGCTACTGGCCTTGCCCGGCAACGAATATGAGGGTGACGAGCAGGTCCGGCTGGTGCTCAACCAGCGCGTTACCGAAATAGACCGCGCGACAAAGACGGTGGTCACCGCCGACGGTCAGCGGCACGGCTACGACACCTTGGTCCTGGCGACCGGGTCGTACGCCTTCGTTCCGCCGGTGCCAGGTCACGATCTGCCCGCCTGTCACGTCTACCGCACCCTTGACGACCTCGACGCCATCCGCGCCGACGCCCAGCGCACGGTGGAAACCTCACACGCCGCCGCGGGTGTGGTGATCGGTGGCGGCCTGCTCGGGCTGGAAGCCGCTAATGCGCTGCGCCAGTTCGGGTTGCAGACCCATGTCGTCGAGATGATGCCGCGGCTGATGGCCCAGCAGATCGACGAGGCCGGCGGCGCGCTGCTGGCCAGGATGATCGGCGAGCTCGGCATCTCGGTGCACGTCGGCACGGGCACCGAATCGATCGAGTCGATCGAGCATGCGGACGGCGCCACCTCGGTGCGCGTGAGCCTGACCGACGGCCAGGTCATCGACGCCGGTCTGGTGATCTTCGCGGCCGGCATCCGGCCGCGCGACGAACTGGCCACCGCGGCCGGGCTGGACCGCGCCGAGCGTGGCGGCGTGCTGACCGATGTGGCTTGCCAGACAAGCGATCCCGACATCTACGCGATCGGTGAGGTCGCGGCGATCGGCGGGCGCTGCTACGGCCTGGTGGGCCCGGGCTACACCTCCGCCGAGGTGGTGGCCGACCGGTTGCTCGACGGGGTCGCGGAGTTCGGCGAGGCCGACCTGTCCACGAAGCTCAAGCTGCTCGGTGTCGACGTGGCCAGCTTCGGCGACGCGATGGGGACGACCGAGAACTGCCTCGAGGTTGCCATCAACGACGCGGTCAACCGGACCTACGCCAAGCTGGTGCTCTCCGACGACGCCAAGACGCTGCTCGGCGGCGTGCTGGTCGGCGACGCCTCCTCCTATGGCGTGCTGCGACCCATGGTCGGCAGCGAGCTGCCCGGCGACCCGCTCGCGCTGATCGCGCCTGCCTCCTCCGGCAGTAGCACCGCGTTGGGCGTTGGGGCGCTGCCGGATTCGGCGCAGATCTGCTCCTGCAACAACGTCACCAAGGGCGATCTGAAGTGTGCGATCGCCGACGGCTGCGCGGATGTCCCGGCGCTGAAGGCGTGCACCTCGGCCGGCACCTCGTGTGGGTCGTGCGTCCCGCTGCTCAAGCAGCTGCTGGAGGCCGAGGGCGTGGAACAGTCCAAGGCCCTGTGCGAGCACTTCAGCCAGTCGCGCGCGGAGCTTTTCGAGATCATCTCCGCCACCGAGATCCGGACCTTCTCCGGTCTGCTGGAGCGCTTCGGCCGCGGAAAGGGTTGCGACATCTGCAAACCCGTGGTCGCCTCCATCCTGGCTTCCACCGGGTCGGAGCACATCCTCGAAGGCGAGCAGGCCTCGCTGCAGGATTCCAACGACCACTTCCTGGCCAACATCCAGAAGAACGGCAGCTACTCGGTGGTGCCCCGGGTGCCCGGCGGAGACATCAAGCCCGAGCACCTGATCCTGATCGGCCAGATCGCCCAGGATTTCGGGCTCTACACCAAGATCACCGGCGGTCAACGGATCGACATGTTCGGCGCCCGGGTCGACCAACTGCCGGAGATCTGGAAGCGCCTGGTCGACGGCGGCATGGAGTCCGGCCACGCCTACGGCAAGGCGTTGCGCACGGTGAAAAGCTGTGTGGGCACCGACTGGTGCCGTTACGGGCAGCAGGATTCCGTGCAGCTGGCCATCGATCTGGAACTGCGCTACCGCGGCCTGCGGGCGCCGCACAAGATCAAGATGGGCGTCTCGGGCTGCGCGCGGGAATGCGCCGAGGCGCGCTCCAAGGACGTGGGCGTCATCGCCACCGAAAAGGGCTGGAACCTCTACGTCGGCGGCAACGGCGGTATGACGCCCAAGCACGCGCAGCTGTTGGCCAGCGATCTGGACACCGAAACGCTGGTCCGCTATGTCGACCGGTTTGTCATGTACTACATCCGGACGGCCGACCGGCTGCAGCGCACGGCGCCGTGGGTCGACTCCCTCGACGGCGGCCTCGACCACGTGCGCGAGGTGGTGTGCGACGACTCGCTAGGCCTGGCCGCCGAATTCGAGGCCGCAATGGAGCGGCACGTCGAGAACTACAAGTGCGAATGGAAGGGCGTGTTGGACGACCCGGACAAGCTGTCGCGGTTCGTTTCGTTCGTCAACGCCCCGGATGCCGTCGACTCGACGGTGGCATTCACCGAGCATGCCGGGCGCAAAATCCCTGTGTCCATTGGCATGCCGCGGGTTCGTACAGCGACAACTCCGGAAGAGTGAGGAAGGGATCATGACACTTCTCAACGACATTGCGGTGTGGACCCACGCTTGCGCTTACGACCACCTCATTCCGGGTCGCGGCGTCGGCGTGCTGCTCGACGACGGCTCCCAGGCGGCGCTGTTCCGGCTCGATGACGGCTCGGTGCACGCGATCGGCAACGTCGACCCGTTCTCCGGGGCCGCGGTGCTGTCACGCGGGATCGTGGGCGACCGGGACGGCCGCGTCACGGTGCAGTCGCCCATCTTGAAGCAGGCCTTCTCGCTCGAAGACGGTTCGTGCCTGGATGATCCGACCGTCTCGGTGCCGGTGTACCCGGTGCGGATCACCGCCGACGGCTACGTCCAGATCGCGCGGGACTACCAGCAGCGGGCCGCCTGATCCCGACCCCGGTTCACCGGGTGATGTCGCCGACCAGGTAGCGCTGCATCGTCGGCCCGATCGCGTCGACGATCGCGTCCACCGACATGGAATGCAGCGGCTCGGAGCGGATGCCGTAGCGCATGATGCCCAGGCCCACCAGTTGTGAGGCGCACAGCGAGGCCCGCAGGGCGACCTTGTCGGCCCCCAGCATTTTCAGCAGCGGGCCAAAGACCGGGCCGACGAACATGTTTTGCACGATCTCGGCGGTCTTCGCCATCCCCGTCGACGCGATGGCGCTGGCCGCGAACGGGCCGCCACCGGCGGCGTCCCAGGTGGTGATCAGCGTGCGCAGGGTCCGCCGGCCCACCTGGTTGACCCCGCCGGTGACCATCCGGTCGATGAATTCCGGTGTGCCGAAGGGCAACCGCAACATCTTGGCGACCGGGTCGAGGATCCCACGCGACGGCTCTTCGCGACGGGGCATGGTGCCAGGATCACCCGTCTGCGGGCAAAGATCAAGGAACGCCGGGCACCGGCGTGGCTGGACGGTGGGCGTTTGGCGCTACGGCACCGAGCGCACGGCGCGGCCGCGGGCCAGCTGATGCGGGCTCGACCGGCGCGATGCGTGCCGGGCGGTGGGGGCAAGCACCGGCGGCAGGGCCCGCCGGAACCTGTTGGCGACCAGGCGCGCGAGCCCGGGATGGGTGCCCAGCGGTTCGCTGACCAGGTCGGCGCCACAACCGTGCAGCCGTTGCTGGAACAGGCCGTCGGCCAGCAGGTATGAGGCGACCACGACACGGCTACCGGCGCGGCGCGCGCGG
>NZ_LZLL01000078.1:0-7112 GCF_001669335.1 Mycobacterium sp. 1245852.3
CGACGAGGCCGGCCCGGACATCTTCAAGAAGGTCAAGGACGGCGCCAAGATCCGCCTGCACGAGGGTGGGGTGTACGCCGGCGACCGCCGGCTGGTCCGCGGCACCGAGCGCACCGACCACGACATCGCCGACCTGATGCGCGAGGCCAAGAGCGGACTGTCCGCGCACCTGGAGGCCTTCGCTGGCAACACCATCGAGTTCATCAAGAGCGAGAGCCCGCTGCTGATCGACGGCATCGGCATCCCGGACGTCGACGTCGACCTGCGCCGCCGGCACGTGGTGATCGTCGCCGACGAGCCCAGCGCCGAGGAGGACCTGCGCTCGCTCAAGCCGTTCATCAAGGAGTATCAGCCGGCGCTGATCGGCGTCGGCAGCGGCGCGGACGTCCTGCGCAAGGCGGGCTACCGCCCGCAGGTGATCGTCGGCGACCCCGACCAGATCAGCACCGACGCACTCAAGTGCGGGGCCCAGGTCGTGTTGCCCGCCGACGCCGACGGGCACGCGCCCGGGCTGGAGCGCATCCAGGACCTCGGCGTCGGGGCGATGACGTTCCCCGCCGCGGGCTCGGCGATCGACCTGGCGCTGCTGCTGGCCGACCACCACGGCGCCGCGCTGCTGGTGACGGCCGGCCACACCGCGAACATCGAGACGTTCTTCGACCGCACCCGCGCGCACAGCAACCCGTCGACCTTCCTGACCCGGCTGCGGGTGGGGGAGAAGGTGGTGGACGCCAAGGCCGTGGCCACCCTGTACCGCAACCACATCTCGGCGGGCGCCATCGCGCTGCTGGCGCTGACCATGCTGATCGCCGTCATCGTCGCCCTGTGGGTGTCGCGCACCGACGGCGTGGTGCTGCACTGGGTCACCGACTACTGGAACCACGTGTGCGCGATGGTGCAGAGGTGGGTCACCTAGATGATCTCCTTGCGTCAACACGCCCTGTCGCTGGCCGCGGTCTTCCTGGCGCTGGCGGTGGGCGTGGTGCTGGGCTCCGGCTTCCTGTCGGACACCTTGCTGTCCAGCCTGCGCGACGAGAAGCGGGACCTGACCACCCAGATCAGCGGGCTCAACGACCAGAAGAATGTACTGAACGAAAAGCTCAGCGCGGCAAACAATTTCGACACCCAACTGGCCGGTCGGATGGTGCACGACGCGTTGGGCGGCAAGTCGGTGGTGGTGTTCCGCACCCCCGACGCCAAGGACGACGACGTGGCGGCGGTGTCGAAGTTCATCGGTCAGGCCGGCGGGACGGTGACCGGAACGGTGTCGCTGACCGATGAGTTCGTCGAGGCCAACTCCGCGGAGAAGCTGCAGACGGTGGTGAACTCTTCGGTGCTGCCCGCGGGCCAACAGCTGAGCACCAAGCTGGTCGACCAGGGTTCGCAGGCGGGCGATTTGATGGGCATCGCGCTGCTGGCCAACGCCAACCCGGCGGTGCCCGCCGTGGACGATGTCCAGCGCAACACCGTGCTGGCGGCGCTGCGCGACACCGGCTTCATCACCTATCAGGCCACCGACCACATGGGCGCGGCGAACGCCGCGCTGGTCGTCACGGGCGGCTCGCTACCCCAGGACGCCGGCAACAAGGGCGTCAGCGTGGCCCGGTTCTCGGCCGCACTGGCCCCGCACGGCTCGGGCACCCTGCTGGCCGGGCGCGACGGGTCGGCGACCGGCGGCGCCGCCGTCGCGGTGACGCGCGCGGACGCCGGGATGAACTCGACCATCAGCACCGTCGACGACGTCGACGCCGCGCCCGGTCGCATCACCGCGGTCCTGGGCCTGCACGACCTGCTGAACGGCGGTCACGCCGGGCAGTACGGCACGGGCCACGGGGCGACGTCGATCACGGTGCCTCAGTAGCGGGCGTGTTAGCCGCGGCACAGCGCGGTGGATGTTAGGGTGGGTTTCCGTGGGTCGGCAGGCCCATCTAGTTATTCGCTAGACAATTTTGACGCCCTGCCCGTCTTCACGGAGGTCGCCTGTGCGAAAGCATCCGCAATCCGCCACCAAGCACCTCTTCGTCAGCGGGGGCGTCGCTTCCTCGTTGGGTAAGGGGTTGACCGCCAGCAGCCTTGGCCAGCTGCTGACGGCCCGCGGGTTGTACGTGACGATGCAAAAGCTCGATCCGTACCTCAACGTCGACCCCGGCACCATGAACCCGTTCCAGCACGGCGAGGTCTTCGTCACCGAGGACGGCGCCGAAACCGACCTTGACGTCGGGCATTACGAGCGGTTCCTGGATCGCGACCTGTCCGGTTCGGCGAATGTCACTACCGGGCAGGTGTATTCGACGGTCATCGCCAAGGAGCGCCGCGGCGAATACCTCGGCGACACCGTCCAGGTGATTCCGCACATCACCGACGAGATCAAAGGGCGCATCATGTCGATGGCCCAGCCCGACGCCCAGGGCAACCGGCCCGACGTGGTGATCACCGAGATCGGCGGCACCGTGGGCGACATCGAGTCGCAGCCCTTCCTGGAGGCCGCGCGGCAGGTGCGTCACGATGTCGGCCGGGAGAACGTCTTCTTCCTGCACGTCTCGTTGGTGCCCTACCTGGCCCCCTCGGGTGAACTCAAGACCAAGCCCACCCAGCACTCGGTGGCCGCGTTGCGCAGCATCGGTATCACCCCGGACGCGCTGATCCTGCGTTGCGACCGTCCCGTCCCGGAGGCGCTGAAGAACAAGATCGCGCTGATGTGCGACGTCGACATCGACGGCGTCATCTCCACGCCGGACGCGCCGTCGATCTATGACATTCCGAAGGTGCTGCACCGCGAGGAACTCGACGCCTACGTGGTGCGCCGGCTGAGCCTGCCGTTCCGCGACGTCGACTGGACCGAATGGGACGACCTGCTGCGCAGGGTGCACGAGCCGCACGAGACTGTGCGAATCGCGTTGGTGGGCAAGTACGTTGACCTGTCCGACGCCTACCTCTCGGTGACCGAGGCGCTGCGCGCGGGCGGGTTCTCCCACCACGCCAAGGTGGAGATGGTGTGGGTGCCCTCCGACGACTGCGAGAGCGCGGCCGACGCCGCGTCGGCGCTGGGCGACGTGCACGGCGTGCTGATCCCCGGCGGCTTCGGCATCCGTGGCATCGAGGGCAAGATCGGCGCCATTCGATACGCACGGTCGCGCGGGCTGCCGGTGCTGGGGCTGTGCCTGGGCCTGCAATGCATCGTGATCGAGGCGGCCCGATCGGCCGGTCTGGCCGAGGCGAACTCGGCCGAATTCGACCCCGAGACACCCGATCCCGTCATTTCGACGATGGCCGACCAGGTCGACATCGTCGCCGGCGAGGCCGACCTGGGCGGCACCATGCGGCTGGGTGCCTACCCGGCGGTACTGGAGCCGGAATCCATTGTGGCCCAGGCTTATGGCGCCACGGAGGTGTCCGAGCGGCACCGGCACCGCTACGAGGTCAACAACGCCTACCGCGACAAGATCGCCGAGAGTGGCCTGAAGTTCTCCGGCACCTCTCCGGACGGCCATCTGGTGGAGTTCGTCGAATACCCGCCGGACGTGCACCCGTTCATCGTCGGCACCCAGGCGCACCCGGAGCTCAAGAGCCGGCCCACGCGGCCGCACCCGCTGTTCGTGGCCTTCGTCGGCGCGGCCATCGACTACAAGGCGGGCGAGCTGCTGCCGGTGGAGATCCCGGAGCAGTCGTCGAACGGCATCCAGCACCGGGACAGCGCCGCGCGGCCGATACCTGAGCCCGCGACCCGTGGCTGAACACGAATTCTCCACGGCGTCATCCGAAACGCTGTACACCGGAAAGATTTTCGCGCTGCGCAGCGACCGGGTGCGGATGCCCGGTGACACCATCGCGGTGCGTGAAGTCGTCGAGCACTACGGGGCGGTCGCCATCGCGGCGCTGAACGCCGAGAACCACATCGCCATGGTCTACCAATACCGGCATGCCTTCGGGCGGCGGCTGTGGGAGCTGCCCGCCGGGCTGCTGGACGTCGCGGGTGAGGAGCCGCAGCACACGGCCGCCCGGGAACTGCAGGAGGAGGCCGGCCTGCGGGCGGACACCTGGCAGGTGCTGGCCGATCTGAACTCCGCCCCCGGATTCAGCGACGAATCGGTGCGGATCTACCTGGCCACCGGGCTGAGCGAGGTGGATCGGCCCGAGGCGCATCACGAGGAAGCCGACATGACGCTGCGCTGGTTTCCCATTGCCGAGGCGGCGCGGCTGGTGTTCAGCGGCGAGGTGGTGAATTCCATTGCCATTGCCGGGATTCTGGCCGCGCACGCGGTCACCGAGGGATTTGCGCAGCCGCGTCCGGTGGACAGTGAGTGGATCGACAGGCCGACGGCGTTCGCCGCGCGCAAGGCCGCACAATGACCACGGTGGCGCTGGACACCCAGTTACAGGGCTACCTTGACCATCTCACGATCGAGCGCGGCGTCGCCGCCAACACCTTGAGCTCGTACAGCCGCGACCTGCGCCGCTACACAAAACACCTGTCGGACCGGGGGATTCACGACCTGGCCAAGGTGGGCGAGAACGACGTCAGCGAATTCCTGGTGGCGCTGCGCCGCGGCGATCCCGACACCGGGGCCGCCGCGCTGTCCGCGGTGTCGGCGGCGCGAGCGCTGATCGCGGTGCGCGGGCTGCACCGGTTCGCCGCCGCCGAAGGGCTCGCCGAACTCGACGTGGCGCGCGCGGTCCGCCCGCCCACCCCGGGGCGCCGGTTGCCCAAAAGCCTGACGATAGACCAGGTTCTGGCGCTGCTGGAGGCCGCCGGCGGCGAGAGCCCGGCCGACGGCCCGCTGACTTTGCGGAACCGGGCGCTGCTGGAACTGCTCTACTCCACCGGCGCACGGATCTCCGAGGCCGTCGGCCTCGATGTCGACGACGTCGACACCCACGCCCGCTCGGTGTTGTTGCGCGGCAAGGGCGGCAAGCAGCGGCTGGTGCCGATCGGGCGTCCGGCGGTCGCCGCGCTGGATGCCTATCTGGTGCGGGGCCGTTCGGAGCTGGCGCGTCGTGGGCGCGGAACGCCGGGCATCTTTCTCAACGTGCGCGGCGGGCGGTTGTCGCGGCAGAGCGCGTGGCAGGTGCTGCAGGACGCGGCCGCGCGCGCCGGGATCACCTCCGGGGTGTCGCCGCACATGCTGCGGCATTCCTTCGCCACCCACCTGCTCGAGGGCGGCGCCGACGTGCGCGTCGTGCAGGAGCTGCTGGGCCATGCCTCGGTGACGACGACGCAGATCTACACCATGGTCACGGTGCACGCGCTGCGCGAGGTGTGGGCCGAAGCCCACCCCCGGGCCCAATAGCGTTGTCGCACCGGGCCGCTCAGCCGAGATACTCGGACTCGAGCACCAGGTCGGACAGCAGGGTCTGATATTCGAGGTGCGCCTTGTGCTCGACGGTGTTGAACCGCTGGCCTTGTTGTTGGCGCATGTACTCCCGGTACTTCGGTGCGCCCGGCACCCGGACGTTGTCGGCGACCACGATCGACCCCGGATGCAACCAGCCCCGGTCCAGGATGCTCCTCAGGTCGTCCAGGTAGGCGTCCTTGTCGTGGTCCAGGAACACGAAATCCAAGGTGCCAGAAGTAAATCCATGCTCGTTGGCCAGCGCGTCGAGGGTGCGCCCACCGTCGCCGATGGTGCCGACCACACACGTCACCCGGTCGGCGACCCCAGCGTGGGCCCAGATCTGTCGGGCGTTGGCCGCGTTGGCCTCGGCGAGCTCGACGGAGAACACCTTGGCCTTCGGGGCGGCCCGGGCGATGCGTAGGGCGCCGTAGCCGACGTAGGTGCCCAGTTCGAGCGCGAGCGCGGGATCGGCGCGGCGCACCGCGGCGTCGAGCAGCTGCCCTTTCTCGTCGCCGACGTTGATCAGCAGTGACTTGTCGTAGGCGAACTTGTCGATGGTGGCCAGCACGTCGTCGATGTCGCCGGCCCGGGCGTTGCGCAGCACGTACTCGACGGCGGCCGCCTCGCGCCCGTCACCGATCTGGCCCGTGGTGGTGATGTTGCGATTCCCGGCGGCCATGCGCCAGACCGACCACCGCAGCAGAGGTATCCGTCGCTTCAGGTTCATAGCCGCCACCATAGGCCGGTGGCGGTGTCGGCCGGCCGGCCTCGCGGCCGCCGGCGGTGACTATCGGTCATCCGCGACAGCGCTAGCGCCGGTGCTAGCGCGTTTCGACGTCGCATCACCCCCCGGAAATTGGTGCTCCTGTGACTGAAGTGAATAGGCTGTCGGGATGTGCGTTCTACCACCGATTTTTGCCCATATTGGCTGGTTAATTGCCTGCGGGTCGCCGGGTTTCGCGCGCCGAACCCGTTAGACTTTCCGACGATGTTCACCTCCCGAACACCCCCGCCATGACCGAGCAGCCGGACAACGGCGTCGAGCTCGGCCTGACCGGGCGGCCGCCGCGGGCGATCCCGGAGCCACAGCCGCGCACCTCGCACGGCCCGGCCAAAGTCGTCGCCATGTGCAACCAGAAGGGCGGCGTCGGGAAGACCACGTCCACCATCAATCTGGGCGCCGCGCTGGCCGAATACGGCCGCCGGGTGCTGCTGGTGGACATGGATCCGCAGGGCGCGCTGTCCGCGGGCCTGGGCGTCCCGCACTACGAGCTGGACAAGACCATCCACAACGTCCTGGTCGAGCCGCGGGTGTCCATCGACGACGTGCTGCTGCAGACCCGGGTCAAGCACATGGATCTGGTGCCCAGCAACATCGACCTGTCGGCCGCCGAGATCCAGCTGGTCAACGAGGTGGGTCGCGAGCAGACCCTGGGCCGCGCGCTGCACCCGGTGCTGGACCGCTACGACTACGTGCTGATCGACTGCCAGCCGTCGCTGGGCCTGCTCACCGTCAACGGGCTGGCCTGCGCGGACGGCGTGGTGATCCCCACCGAGTGCGAGTACTTCTCGCTGCGGGGCCTGGCGCTGCTGACCGACACCGTCGACAAGGTCCGCGACCGGCTCAACCCGAAGCTCGAGATCAGCGGGATCCTGCTCACCCGGTACGACCCGCGGACGGTCAACTCCCGCGAGGTGATGGCCCGCGTGGTGGAGCGGTTCGGTGACCTGGTGTTCGACACCGTCATCACCCGGACCGTGCGATTCCCGGAGACCAGC
>NZ_LZLL01000079.1:0-1300 GCF_001669335.1 Mycobacterium sp. 1245852.3
TCGGGTTTGGGCTCGGGGTGGACCGTACGCTGCTGGCGCTGCGCGCCGAGGGCAAGAGTGCGGGGGAGGCCGCGCGCTGCGAGGTGTTCGGCGTGCCGCTGAGCGAGCACGCCAAGTTGCGCCTGGCGGTGCTGGCCGCGCAGTTGCGCGGCGGCGGTGTGCGCGTCGACATGGCCTACGGCGACCGCGGACTAAAGGGCGCGATGCGCGCGGCCGACCGCTCGGGCGCCCGGATCGCGTTGGTCCTCGGCGACCGCGATCTCGAGTCCGGCACGGTCGGGGTGAAGGATCTCGGGACCGGGGAGCAGGTCCCCGTCACGCTGGATTCCGTTGTCGACGAGGTGCTCGGGCGGCTCAGCCGCTAACTTGTCGCCCGCGCGGCTATGATCGAACACATGTTCGAAAAGGTGCGGGCGCGGTTCGATGAGCTCATCGAGCGCCAATACCCGTCGGCGACGCCGGTGTCGGTGGGGCTGCTGGAGCGGATCGGGGCGGCCGCGCGGGCGGAGAATCGGGCGGCGGCCGCGCAGTTGGTGGCGATTGGTGAGTTGTTCGCCTATCGGTTGTCGCGGTGTTCGGAGACCGAGGAGTGGGCGGTGGACACCGAGGCGGCGGTGGGTGCGGAGGTGGCCGCCGAGCTGCGGATCAGCCAGGGCCTGGCCGCGAGCCGGGTGCGGTACGCGCGGGCGATGCGGGAACGGTTGCCGAAGGTGGGTGCGGTGTTCAAGTCCGGGGATATCGACTTTCGGATGTTCGCCACCTTGGTGTTTCGTACAGACCTGATCACCGACCCTGAGGTGTTGGGCGCCGTGGACGCGGAGTTGGCCGCCACCGTGGCCAGGTGGCCGTCGATGAGCCAGGGCCGGTTGGCGGCGCAGGTGGACAAGGTGGTGGCTCGCGCTGATGCGGATGCGGTGCGGCGGCGCAAGGAGCGCGCGGCCGGGCGTGAGGTGTGGGTCGCCGACATGGGGGAGGGGTTGGCGCACATTGAGGGCACGCTGCTGGCCCCGGACGCCCATGCGCTGGACCGGCGCCTGACTGCGTTGGCGGCCACGGTGTGTGAGCACGACCCGCGCACCCGCGCGCAGCGCCGCGCCGATGCGCTGGGCGCGCTGGCGGGCGGGGCGGATCGGCTGGGCTGTCGCTGCGGGCGCGCCGACTGTGCGGCCGGCAAGCGACCCGCGGGCTCGGTGGTGATTCATGTGGTCGCCGAGCGGGCCGCGCTGGATGGTTGCGGATCGGCGCCGGCCTGCGAGCTGGGCGCCGAGGGCCTGATCTCACCGGAGCTGCTCGCCGAGCT
>NZ_LZLL01000080.1:0-15774 GCF_001669335.1 Mycobacterium sp. 1245852.3
GTCCAGCCGTGCCGCTCGGCGTAGCGGATGTACATCCGGGCCAAGTCGGCGGCGAACAAGGCCGACTCTTCGCCGCCCTCACCGGATTTCACTTCGAGGACGATGTCGTCGGCGTCATGCGGGTCGCGCGGGGCCAGCATGTCGGTGAGCTGGGTGTCCAGCTCGGCCACCTGGGCTTCCAGATCCGTGACCTCGGCGGCGAAGAGTCGGCCTTGTTCGCCGCCGACTTGGCCCGGATGTACATCCGCTACGCCGAGCGGCACGGCTGGACAGTCACCGTGCTGGATGAGACCACCTCGGATCTGGGCGGCTACAAGGACGCGACGCTGGCCATCGCCAGCAAGGGCGACAGCGCCGACGGGGTCTGGTCCCGGATGAAATTCGAGGGCGGAGTGCACCGGGTGCAACGCGTCCCGGTGACCGAATCCCAAGGCCGCGTTCACACTTCGGCGGCCGGCGTGCTGGTGTATCCCGAACCCGAAGAAGTCGGCGAGGTGCAGATCGACGAGTCGGACCTGCGCATCGACGTCTACCGCTCGTCGGGCAAGGGCGGCCAGGGCGTCAACACCACCGACTCCGCGGTGCGCATCACGCACCTGCCCACCGGCATCGTCGTCACCTGCCAGAACGAGCGCTCGCAGCTGCAGAACAAGGCCCGCGCCCTGCAGGTGCTGGCCGCCCGTCTGCAGGCCCTGGCCGAAGAGCAGGCGCTCGCCGATGCCTCGGCGGACCGGGCCAGCCAGATCCGCACGGTGGACCGCAGCGAGCGCATCCGCACCTACAACTTCCCGGAGAACCGGATCGCGGATCACCGCATCAACTTCAAGTCGCACAATCTCGATCAGGTCCTCGACGGTGATCTGGACGCCCTGTTCGACGCCCTGGCCGCCGCCGACAAGCAGAGCCGGCTGCAACAGGCATGACATCGCGCGACGATGCAGAGTGAAACGATGAGGAGAAGCGCGACAACCCAGCTCAGCCTGCGGCGCACGATCGACGATGCTGCGGCCACCCTTGCCGAGGCGGGAATCGATTCTGCGCGTTGGGATGCCGAACAGCTGGCCGCGCACCTGGCGGGCACCGATCGCGGACGCCTGTCCCTGCTCGACCCGCCGGACGCGGACTTCCTGGCGCGCTACCGCGACGTCGTGGCCGCGCGCTCGCGACGCGTTCCCCTGCAACATCTGCTGGGGACCGCGGCGTTCGGGCCCGTCCTGCTGCACGTCGGCCCCGGGGTTTTCATACCCCGCCCGGAGACCGAAGCGCTGCTGGAATGGGCTAGGGCACAACAACTTCCCTCGCGACCCGTCATCGTTGACCTGTGCACCGGGTCGGGCGCCCTGGCGGTGGCGCTGGCCCACCACTTGCCCGGGGCGCGAATCGTCGCCATCGACAACTCCGATGCCGCGCTGGAGTACGCGCACCGCAACGCGCAAGGCACGAAGGTCGAGCTGATCTGCGCCGACGTCACAGAGCTGGCCGGCGAGCCGGGCCTGCTCGCCGATCTGGATGGCCGGGTCGACCTTGTGGTGGCCAACCCGCCCTACGTTCCCGACGGTGCTGTGCTGGATCCCGAAGTCGCGCAACATGATCCGCACCAGGCCGTCTTCGCCGGCCCGGACGGAATGGCGGTGATCGCGCCGCTGCTCAGCCTCGCCGGTCGCTGGCTGCGTCCGGGAGGACTCATCGGCGTCGAGCACGATGACACCACCGCGGCGCAGACCGTGGAATTGTTCAACCGCACAGGGGCATTCGACGACGTCCGGGCCCGCCGAGACCTGACCGGGCGGCCACGGTTCGTCACGGCCCGCAGGAGAGCGGAACGGGCGAGGGGCGGCGCCCATGACTGACGTCTTCGACTGTGCGGATCCCGATCAGCGCTCACTCGGAATCGCCGCCGCCGCGGCAGCGCTCAAGGGTGGCCGCCTGGTTGTCATGCCGACCGACACGGTCTATGGGATCGGCGCCGATGCGTTCAACAGCGCGGCGGTCTCCGCGCTACTGTCGGCGAAGGGGCGCGGGCGCGACATGCCGGTGGGCGTGCTGGTCGGCTCCTGGCACACCATCGAGGGGCTCGTCTACACCATGCCGGACGGGGCCCGCGACCTCATCCGCGCCTTCTGGCCGGGCGCGTTGAGCCTGGTGGTGACCCAGGCGCCGTCGCTGCAGTGGGACCTCGGCGACGCCCGCGGCACCGTGATGCTGCGCATGCCACTGCATCCCGTGGCCATCGAACTGCTGCGCGAAGTCGGGCCCCTGGCGGTGTCCAGCGCCAACGTCTCCGGACGCCCGGCCGCCCTGGACGCCAACGAGGCGCGCAGCCAGCTCGGCGATCTGGTCGACGTCTACCTGGAAGCGGGTCCGTCCGCCCAGGGGGCGGCATCCACGATCGTCGACCTGACCGGGACCACGCCGCGCATTCTGCGGCCGGGCCCGGTGAGCGCGGAGCGGATCGCGGAAGTGCTCGCCCTCGACCCGGAAAGCTTGACCGCCCAGGCCTGACTGGAGCGGTTGTCGAAGTCCCAGGTTTGTCCAGTACGGTCTCGGTGATGTCCAGCGACGTAACCAACCTTGCCGGGGGTTTACTCGCGCTGGGCGACCGCGGCGCCGGTGTTCCGCTTCGCGAATTGGCGCTGGTCGGGCTGACCGCAGCCATCATCACGTACTTCGCCACCGGCCCGGTGCGGGTGCTGGCCACCCGGCTGGGCGCGGTCGCCTATCCGCGGGAGCGCGACGTCCACGTCACGCCGACGCCCCGGATGGGCGGGCTGGCGATGTTTCTCGGCGTCATCACGGCCGTCTTTTTGGCGTCCCAGCTTCCGGCGCTCACGCGTGGGTTCGTCTACTCCACCGGTATGCCCGCGGTCCTGGTGGCCGGCGCGGTCATCATGGGCATCGGCCTCATCGACGACCGTTGGGGCCTCGACGCGCTGACCAAGTTCGCCGGCCAGATCACCGCGGCCAGCGTGCTGGTCACCATGGGCGTGGCGTGGAGCGTCCTGTACATCCCTATCGGCGGCGTGGGCACCATCGTGCTCGACCAGGCCTCGTCGATCCTGCTGACCCTGGCGCTCACCGTGTCGGTCGTCAACGCGATGAACTTCGTCGACGGACTCGACGGCCTGGCGGCCGGGCTGGGACTGATCACCGCGCTGGCAATCTGCATGTTCTCGGTCGGGCTGCTGCGCGACCACGGCGGTGACGTCCTGTTCTATCCGCCCGCGGTGATCTCGGTGGTGCTCGCCGGGGCATGCCTGGGCTTCCTGCCGCACAACTTCCACCGCGCCAAGATCTTCATGGGCGACTCCGGCTCGATGCTGATCGGCCTGATGCTGTCGGCCGCGTCCACGACGGCCGCCGGCCCCGTCTCGCAGAACGCCTATGGCGCGCGCGACGTGTTCGTCCTGCTGTCCCCGTTCTTGCTGGTCGCGGCCGTCATCTTCGTGCCGATGCTCGATTTGCTGCTGGCGATCGTGCGCCGCACACGCGCGGGCCGCAGCGCGTTCAGCCCCGACAAGATGCATCTGCACCATCGGTTGCTGCAGATCGGTCATTCGCACCGCCGGGTGGTGTTGCTGATCTATCTGTGGGTGGGGATCGTCGCGTTCGGCGCCGCCAGCACAATCTTTTTCCGTCCGCGCGATACCGCCGCGGTGATGCTTGGCGCCATCGTGGTGGCCGGCATCGCGACGGCGATCCCGCTGTTGCGCCGGGGCGACGACTACTACGACGAAGGGTAGTAGTGGGGTCCGGCATGTGGTACGGTGCTGGTAGAACCCCAAAAAGCCGCGCAGGCTACCGGCCCATCGGAGGGCAATCCGACCGGGCTGGTTCAAGACCGGCCTCGGGAGATACCCCTTGGGTGATTCAAGTGTGACGTGCGATACGCTCGGCGGACCACCGATCAGTCGGTCGGGGGGTTCCCGTTCCATCAACCTGGGATTGAGGTGCTGCAGTGACGACACCAGCGCAGGACGCGCCGTTGGTGTTTCCCTCTGTTGCTTTCCGTCCGGTTCGGCTCTTCGCGATCAGCATTGCCATCACTGCGGTGGCGGTGCTCGCCGCCGGGCTGTCCGGCCACCTGATGGTCGGCGTCTTCTTCGGCGTCGGACTTCTCCTGGGTTTGCTCAACGCAGTATTGGTGCGTCGCTCGGTTGAATCGATCACCGCCAAGGACCACCCGCTGAAAAGGTCAATGGCGGTCAACTCGGCGTCACGGCTGGCCATCATCACGGTCTTCGGGCTGATCATCGCCTACGTCTTTCGCCCCGCCGGCCTGGGCGTCATGTTCGGGTTGGCGCTTTTCCAGGTCCTGTTGGTTGCCTCGACAGCGCTCCCGGTGTGGAAGAAGCTGCGCGCGGGTGACTGGGCGGAGCCATCGGACGGCGCCGAAGGCGGCGTGATCGCAGGGTCGGACGGAACGGAAGATAAGGAACAGCAACGATGACTGGCACGACGTTCCTGGCCGAGTCGGCAATCGAGGTTGGCGAGCACAATAAGGCCACGTGGCTTGGCCTGACCGTCAACACCGACACGATTCTGTCGACCGCGATCGCCGCGGTGATCGTGCTCGGGCTGGCCTTCTTCCTGCGCGCGAAGATCACTTCCAAGGGCGTGCCGAGTGGCGTTCAGCTGTTCTGGGAGGCGATCACCGAACAGATGCGCGGACAGATCGAGAGCGCGATCGGCATGCGGATCGCCCCGTTCGTGCTGCCGTTGGCCGTCACGATCTTCGTGTTCATTTTGATCTCCAACTGGCTGTCGGTCCTCCCGCTGCAGTACAAGGACAAATCCGGGCACGCGAGCGAGCTGCTGAAGTCGGCGGCGGCGGACATCAATTACGTTCTGGCGCTGGCGCTCTTCGTGTTCGTCTGCTATCACGTGGCCGGCATCTGGCGCCGCGGCATCATCGGGCATCCGCTGGCGGTGGTCAAGGGTCACGTGGCGTTCTTGGCGCCGATCAACCTCGTCGAAGAGCTCGCCAAGCCCATCTCGCTGTCGCTCCGACTTTTCGGCAATATCTTCGCCGGCGGCATCCTGGTCGCGCTGATCGCGCTCTTCCCGCCGTACATCATGTGGGCACCCAACGCGATCTGGAAGGCCTTCGACCTGTTCGTCGGCGCCATCCAGGCCTTCATCTTCTCGATTCTGACCATCTTGTACTTCAGCCAGGCCATGGAGATCGAGGATCACCATGACTGAGACGCCCATGAATTGTTTTGTCCCACGCACCATTACAGAGGCTCGGTAGACCGCTACCGGATAAGCCCCAAATAAAGGAGGAAAGAATGGCAGCCCTGGACCCCCAAATCGCTGCCGCCGCTCTCATCGGCGGTGGACTCATCATGGGTGGCGGCGCGATCGGCGCCGGAATCGGTGACGGTATTGCTGGTAACGCGCTGGTGTCGGGTATCGCCCGGCAACCCGAAGCGCAGGGCCGGCTGTTCACGCCGTTCTTCATCACGGTCGGTCTGGTCGAGGCGGCCTACTTCATCAACCTGGCGTTCATGGCGTTGTTCGTCTTCGCTACCCCGGTCAAGTAATTCGCTGCAATGCGTGACGTGAGTCCGAGCATTTTGGCATCCAGCCAGGTGGTGGCCGAGGGAGGCAACAACTTCCTCGTCCCCAACGGCACCTTCTTCTTCGTGCTGGCGATCTTCCTGATCGTGCTGGCCGTCATCGGCACATTCGTCGTGCCGCCGGTGATGAGGGTCTTGCACGAGCGCGAGGCCATGGTCGCCAAGACGGCTGCCGACAACAAGAAGGCGACCGAGCAATTCGAAGCGGCCAAGGCCGACTACGAAGAAGCCCTGAGCGAGGCGCGGGTTCAGGCCTCGTCGTTGCGCGACAATGCCCGCGCCGAAGGTCGTAAGGTGGTCGAAGACGCGCGCGCCCGTGCCGAACAACAGGTGATGTCGACGTTACAAATGGCATCCGAGCAATTGAAGCGGGAGAGGGACGCCGTGGAGCTGGATCTGCGTGCCAATGTGGCGTCGATGTCGGCGACGTTGGCAAGTCGCATCCTCGGCGTCGACGTCGCCCCCGCCGCCACGACCACATCCGCAACCAAGACATCCGGACGGTAAATACGTATGTCGACTTTCATCGGCCAGTTGGTGGGCTTTGCAGCCATCGTGTTTCTGGTGGTGCGCTATGTCGTGCCGCCGGTGCGTCGGCTGATGGCCGCGCGGCAAGACGCCGTGCGCCAACAGCTGAAAGACGCTGCGACGGCGAGCGATCGGCTGACCGAGTCGACCACGGCGCACACCAAGGCCGTGGAAGATGCGAAGACGGAGGGCGAACGGGTGGTCGAGGAGGCCCGGACCGACGCGGGCCGCATCGTCGAGCAGTTGCGGGCCCAGGCCGATGTCGAGTCCGATCGCATCAACGCACAGGGCAGCCGTCAGGTCGATCTCTTGCGGACCCAGTTGAGCCGGCAGCTCCGGTTGGAACTCGGCCACGAAGCGGTGCGCCAGGCGGGCGAGTTGGTGCGCAACTACGTCGCCGACTCCGAACAGCAGTCGGCCACCGTCGACCGGTTCCTCGATGAACTCGACGAGATGGCGCCCGTTGCGGCTGACGTCCAGTATCCGTTGATGACCAAGATGCGTTCGTCGAGTCGCATCGCGCTGGGCAACCTGTCGGACAAGTTCGGCACCCTAGCCAAAGACCTTGACAACAAAGGGCTTTCGACTGTCTCCGGTGAGCTGGTAGAAGTTGCTCAGATGCTGGACCGCGAGATCGTCGTCACGCGGTATCTCACCGTTCCCGCCGAGGATGGCGCTCCCAGGGTCCGGTTGATCGAAAGACTGGTCTCCGGCAAGGTCGGCGACGCGACACTCGAGGTGCTGCGCGCGGCGGTCTCGGAGCGTTGGTCGGCCAACTCCGATCTGGTCGATGCCATCGAACACGTGTCTCGGCAGGCGCTGCTCGAAGTCGCCGAACGCGAGGACAAGGTCGACGAGGTCGAAGAACAGCTGTTCCGGTTCTCCCGCGCCCTCGACGCGGAGCCGCGGCTGGCGATCCTGCTGGGCGACTACTCCGTTCCGGTGGAAGGGCGAGTCGGCCTCCTGCGCAAGGTGCTTGAGAGCGCGAGCGGACGGGTCAATCCGATCACGATGGCACTGCTGACCCAGACTGTGGAGCTGCTGAGGGGCCAGAACGCCGACGAGGCCATCCAGTTCCTGGCGGAGGTTGCGGTGGCGCGCCGCGGCGAGATCGTGGCGCAAGTCAGCGCCGCAGCCGAACTCAGCGATGCGCAGCGCACCCGCCTCACCGACGTGCTCGGCCGCATCTACGACCACCCGGTGGCGGTGCAGCTCCAGATCGATGCCGAACTGCTGGGCGGGCTGCTCATCTCCGTGGCCGACGAAGTGATCGACGGAACGCTCGCTTCTCGACTTGCCGCGGCCCAGGCTCAATTGCCCGACTAACCACCATCGACCAATCACAATCCCACGCGAACCAAGATCAAGTAGGAAGACGAATAGCCATGGCCGAGTTGACCATCTCCGCTGAGGACATCCAGAGCGCCATCGAGGAGTACGTAGGCTCCTTCACGTCCGACACCGCCCGCGAGGAGGTCGGCTCGGTCATCGAGGCCGGGGACGGTATCGCGCACGTCGAGGGTTTGCCCTCCGTCATGACCCAAGAGTTGCTCGAGTTCCCCGGCGGGGTCCTTGGCGTCGCCCTGAACCTCGATGAACACGACATCGGCGCGGTGATCCTGGGTGACTTCGAGAAAATCGAAGAAGGCCAACAGGTTAAGCGCACCGGCGAGGTCCTGTCGGTGCCCGTCGGCGACGCGTTCCTAGGGCGCGTGGTCAATCCGCTCGGCCAGCCGATCGACGGCCAGGGCGACATCGATACCGACATTCGCCGCGCGCTGGAGATCCAGGCGCCGTCGGTGGTGCAGCGGCAGAGCGTGAGCGAGCCGCTGCAGACCGGGATCAAGGCCATCGACGCGATGACCCCGATCGGGCGCGGCCAGCGCCAGCTGATCATCGGTGACCGCAAGACCGGCAAGACCGCCGTCTGCGTGGATACCATCCTCAACCAGCGGGAGAACTGGGAGTCGGGCGACGAACGCAAGCAGGTGCGCTGCGTGTACGTGGCCATCGGCCAGAAGGGCACCACGATCGCCTCGGTCCGACGCGCGCTCGACGAGGGTGGCGCCATGGACTACACCACCATCGTGGCGGCGCCGGCATCCGACTCCGCCGGCTTCAAATGGCTTGCGCCGTACACGGGTTCGGCGATTGCCCAGCACTGGATGTACGAGGGCAAGCACGTGCTGATCGTCTTCGACGACCTGAGCAAGCAGGCCGAGGCCTACCGCGCCATTTCCCTGCTGCTCCGCCGTCCGCCGGGTCGCGAGGCGTACCCCGGCGACGTCTTCTACCTGCACTCCCGCCTGCTGGAGCGTTGCGCCAAGCTGTCCGACGACCTCGGTGGCGGCTCGCTGACCGGGTTGCCGGTTATCGAGACCAAGGCGAACGACATCTCGGCCTACATCCCCACCAATGTCATCTCGATCACCGACGGCCAGTGCTTCCTGGAATCCGACCTGTTCAACCAGGGCGTGCGGCCGGCCATCAACGTCGGTGTCTCGGTGTCCCGCGTGGGTGGTGCGGCGCAAATCAAGGCCATGAAGGAAGTCGCCGGCTCGTTGCGTCTAGACCTGTCGCAGTACCGGGAGCTGGAGTCCTTCGCCGCATTCGCCTCAGATCTGGACGCGACGTCCAAGGCCCAGCTGGAGCGCGGTGAACGCCTGGTCGAGCTGTTGAAGCAGCCTCAGTACCAACCCATGCCGGTTGAGGAGCAGGTGGTGTCGATCTTCCTCGGCACCGGCGGTCACCTGGACTCGGTGCCCGTCGAGGACGTCCGACGTTTCGAGACCGAGCTGCTGGATCACATGCGGGCCTCGGAAGAGAAGTTCCTGGCCGGCGTCCGCGACAGCGGCAAGCTCTCCGAAGAGGGCGAGAACCAGCTCACCGAGATCATTAACAACTTCAAGAAGGGCTTCGCGGCCACCGGTGGCGGCTCGGTCGTGCCCGACGAGCACGTCGAGCCCCTGGACGAAGAGGATCTGGAGAAAGAGTCCGTACAGGTCAAGAAGGAGAAGCCGAAGGACAAGAAGGAATCCAAGGATTCCAAGGCCTCCGGCAAGGACAAGAAGTAGCTACCGATGGCGGCAACACTTCGCGAATTACGGGGCCGGATCCGTTCGGCCGGGTCGATCAAGAAGATCACCAAGGCCCAGGAGATGATCGCGACCTCGCGCATCGGCAAGGCGCAGGCCCGGCTGGAATCCGCCCGGCCTTACGCATTCCAGATCACGTCGATGCTCACCACGTTGTCCTCCGAAGCCGCTTTGGACCATCCGTTGTTGGTCGAGCGTGACGAGCCGAAGCGCGCCGGCGTCCTGGTGGTGTCCTCGGACCGCGGTCTGTGCGGCGCGTACAACTCAAGCATCTTCCGCCGTGCCGAGGAACTGTTCTCGTTGCTGCGGGAAGAGGGCAAGACACCCATCGTTTACACGGTGGGCCGGAAGGCGCAGAACTACTTCAAGTTCCGCAACTGGGACATCACCGAATCCTGGACGGGTTTCTCCGAGCAGCCCCAGGTGGAGAACGCCCAGGAGATCGCGTCCACTTTGGTCGAGAGCTTCATGGCCGGGGTCGGCGATGACGAGTCACAGGACGACCAGGGCGTCGACGAACTGCACATCGTCTACTCGGAATTCAAGTCGATGATGTCGCAGGCCGCGGTGGCCCATCGGATCGCTCCGCTGGTCATGGAATACGTCGAGGACACCGACGAACTCCACACCTTGTACTCGTTCGAACCAGACGCCACAACTCTTTTCGACGCGCTGCTGCCGCGGTATGTGACGACCCGGGTGTATGCCGCGTTGCTCGAATCGGCGGCATCGGAGCTCGCGTCGCGTCAACGAGCGATGAAGTCGGCGACCGACAACGCCGACGACCTGATCAAAGAGCTGACGTTGATGGCGAACCGGGAGCGCCAGGCTCAGATCACCCAGGAGATCAGCGAAATCGTCGGCGGCGCAAACGCGCTCGCCGACGCTCAGTAGCACACGAGGAAGAAGAAAAATATGGCTGCTACTACTGAAAGCACCGAGAAGACCGACAAGAAGTCGACCAAAGCCGACACCAACGGCCGCATCGTACGGGTGACCGGCCCCGTCGTCGACGTCGAGTTCCCGCGCGGCTCGGTACCCGAGCTATTCAACGCTCTCAACGCGGAGATCACGTTCGAGGAGCTCAAGAAGACCCTGACACTCGAGGTTGCGCAGCACTTGGGCGACAACCTCGTTCGGGCAATCTCGCTGCAGCCCACCGACGGCCTTGTGCGCGGCGTTGAGGTCACTGACTCCGGAAAGTCGATCTCGGTGCCGGTCGGTGAGGGCGTCAAGGGGCACGTCTTCAACGCCTTGGGCGACTGCCTGGATAAGCCAGGGTACGGCGAGGAGTTCGACCACTGGTCAATCCACCGCAAACCGCCGCCGTTCGAGGAGCTCGAGCCCCGCACCGAGATGCTCGAGACGGGTCTGAAGGTCGTCGACCTGCTCACCCCGTACGTGCGTGGTGGCAAGATCGCACTGTTCGGCGGTGCGGGCGTGGGCAAGACGGTGCTGATCCAGGAGATGATCAACCGTATCGCCCGAAACTTCGGTGGCACTTCGGTTTTCGCCGGCGTCGGTGAGCGCACCCGTGAGGGCAACGACCTGTGGGTCGAACTCAAGGAAGCCGACGTGCTCAAGGACACCGCGCTGGTGTTCGGTCAGATGGACGAGCCGCCCGGCACCCGCATGCGGGTGGCCCTGTCCGCGCTGACCATGGCGGAGTGGTTCCGTGACGAGGCCGGCCAGGACGTGTTGCTGTTCATCGACAACATCTTCCGGTTCACCCAGGCCGGATCCGAGGTCTCGACGCTGCTCGGTCGTATGCCGTCCGCGGTGGGTTACCAGCCGACGCTGGCCGACGAGATGGGCGAGTTGCAGGAGCGCATCACCTCGACGCGAGGCAAGTCGATCACGTCGATGCAGGCCGTTTATGTGCCCGCCGACGACTACACCGACCCGGCGCCGGCGACGACATTCGCGCACCTGGACGCCACCACCGAGCTCTCTCGAAACGTGTTCTCCAAGGGCATCTTCCCCGCGGTGGACCCCCTGGCGTCGAGCTCGACCATTCTGGACCCGAGTGTTGTCGGTGACGAGCACTACCGCGTTGCCCAGGAAGTCATCCGAATCTTGCAGCGGTACAAGGACCTGCAGGACATCATCGCGATCCTCGGTATCGACGAGTTGTCCGAAGAGGACAAGCAGCTCGTTCAGCGTGCACGACGGATCGAGCGATTCCTGTCGCAGAACATGATGGCGGCCGAGCAGTTCACCGGTCAGCCCGGTTCGACGGTACCGCTGAAGGAGACCATCGAGGCGTTCGACCGCCTGACCAAGGGCGATTTCGACCACATCCCGGAGCAGGCGTTCTTCTTGATCGGCGGCCTGGACGACTTGGCGAAGAAGGCCGAAAGCTTTGGCGCCAAACTGGATTCCTGAGGCGTGAGCGAAAAGGCTCTGAAAGGCTCGTGGCATGGCGGATTTGAACGTTGAGATAGTCGCCGTCGATCGAAAGATCTGGTCGGGTGAGGCGACGTTTCTGTTCACCCGTACCACCGTCGGTGAGATCGGCATCCTGCCGCGGCACATCCCGCTGGTAGCGCAGTTGGTCGACGATGCAATGGTGCGCGTCGAACGAGACGGTGAAGACGATCTGCGGATCGCGGTGGACGGCGGATTTCTGTCCGTCACCGAGGAATCGGTGACAATCCTCGCCGAATCCGCCGAGTTCGAGTCGGAGATCGACGAAAGCGCCGCCAGAGAGGCTTCCGAGTCGGACGACCCGCGTATCGCCGCCAAGGGGCGCGCAAGGTTGCGCGCCGTCGGCGCGATCGACTAACCGCCTCGGTCCGGACGATGAGCGCGCCCATGGTTGGGATGGTCGTGCTGGTCGTCGTGCTGGCGGGCGCCGTCGTCGCGCTGAGCTATCGGTTGTGGAAGCTGCGCCAGGGCGGCACGGCGGGGATCATGCGAGACATTCCCGCGGTCGGAGGCCACGGCTGGCGCCATGGCGTAATCCGTTACCGCGGTGGGGAAGCCGCGTTCTACCGATTGTCCAGTCTGCGATTGTGGCCGGATCGACGGCTGAGCCGGCGAGGCGTCGAGATCGTCTCGAGGAGGGCGCCACGCGGCGACGAGTTCGACATCATGACCGACGAGATCGTCGTCATCGAGCTGCGTGACACCACCCAGGACCGCAGGTCCGGCTACGAGATCGCGCTCGACAAGGGCGCGTTGACGGCGTTTTTATCCTGGCTGGAGTCGCGTCCGTCGCCGCGGTCCCGCCGGCGCGGCCTCTAGCCGCGCCGCGTTGAGGCGATCGGACCCCTGCTAGCTTCCGGCCGCCGGTTTCCAGAGCACATCACCGTCGGGGTTGGCCACCCGCGACAGGATGAACAGCAGATCCGAGAGGCGGTTCAGGTATTTCGCGGGCAGCACGCTGACCTGCCCGGGCGCGGCATCGACCGCGGCCCACGCCGACCGCTCGGCTCGGCGCACCACGGTGCGAGCGACGTGCAGAAACGCCGACAACGGCGAACCACCGGGCAGCACAAACGAATTCAGCTTCGGCAAGGGCTCGTTGTATGTGTCACACCACTTTTCGAGCCGATCGATGTAAGGCTGGGTGACCCGCAGCGGGGGATATTCCGGGTTGTCGACCACGGGGGTCGACAGATCCGCGCCGGCGTCGAACAAGTCGTTTTGAATCTGGCGCAATACGCTGGTGAGCTGCTCGTCGGGCCGGCCGACGGCGACCGCGACACCGATCGCCGCGTTGGCTTCGTCGCAATCGGCGTAGGCCACCAGCCGGGGATCGTTCTTGGAGACCCGGGAGAAGTCGCTCAATCCCGTGGTGCCGTCGTCGCCGGTTCGCGTGTAGATGCGAGTCAGGTGTACAGCCATGAGCAAACCGTACTCGGGTGTGGCTCGGCCGACTGACAAGGCGATACCGCTTCACTAGACTGACGCGGGTGGCTGAGCGATTCGTGGTGACCGGCGGCAACCGGTTGTCAGGCGAAGTCGCAGTAGGGGGCGCGAAAAACAGCGTGCTCAAGTTGATGGCCGCAACGCTGCTGGCCGAAGGCACCAGCACGATCACCAACTGCCCCGACATCCTGGACGTGCCGTTGATGGCGGAGGTGCTGCGCGGGCTGGGCGCGACCGTCGAACTGGACGGCGACGTCGCCCGCATCACCTCTCCGGACGAGCCGAAATATGACGCCGACTTCGCCGCGGTCCGGCAGTTTCGCGCGTCGGTGTGCGTGCTGGGACCGCTGGTCGGCCGGTGCAAGCGCGCCCGTGTCGCGCTGCCCGGTGGTGACGCGATCGGTTCGCGCCCACTGGACATGCATCAGGCCGGCCTGCGCCAGCTCGGCGCGCAATGCAACATCGAGCACGGATGCGTGGTGGCGCAGGCCGATACGCTGCGCGGCGCGGAGATTCAGCTGGAGTTTCCCTCGGTGGGAGCCACCGAGAACATTCTGATGGCCGCGGTCGTGGCCGAGGGCGTCACCGTCATCCACAACGCGGCACGCGAGCCCGACGTCGTCGACCTGTGCACGATGTTGAACCAGATGGGCGCGCAGATCGAAGGCGCCGGTTCGCCGACCATGACCATCACCGGCGTCCCGAAGCTGCACCCGACCGAGCATCGCGTCATCGGGGATCGCATCGTCGCCGCCACGTGGGGGATCGCTGCCGCGATCACCCGCGGTGACATCACGGTGACGGGCATCGACCCGGCACACCTGCAGGTGGTGCTGCACAAATTGCACGACGCCGGCGCCACCGTGACCCAGACCGACGACAGCTTCCGGGTGGCGCAGTACGAGCGCCCCAAGGCCGTCAACGTGGCGACCCTGCCATATCCCGGATTTCCGACAGACCTGCAGCCGATGGCCATCGCCTTAGCCTCGATCGCCGACGGCACCTCGATGATCACCGAGAACGTATTCGAGGCGCGCTTTCGGTTCGTCGAGGAAATGATTCGCTTGGGCGCCGATGCCCGCACCGACGGACACCATGCCGTCGTTCGGGGGCTGCCGCAATTGTCGAGCGCGCCGGTGTGGTGTTCGGACATCCGGGCCGGCGCGGGCCTGGTATTGGCCGGGCTTGTCGCCGACGGAGACACCGAGGTCCACGACGTGTTCCACATCGATCGCGGCTACCCGTTGTTCGTGGAAAACCTGGCGATTTTGGGAGCGGAGATCGAGCGGGTACAGTAACCAAAGTCAGTGCCCCACAAGCGCGGTCACCAACGCGAAGGTGGACGAGAGCGGGGCCTTGACTCCCTCGCTGGATTGGTACTAGCCTGGCACGGCTGCTCCCGAGACGGTCTCTAGCAGATCAAAACTGGGAGTTGACTTACCTGCCGGATCTGTATTAAGCTGGCAGGGTTGCCCCAAAACGGGCGAAACAAGTGTTGTTTGAGAACTCAATAGTGTGTTTGGTCTTTTTATTTGTTGTTGTTTTTTGACCATACTTCGCACCCCCCGTGTGTGGGTATGGTCGTTTTTTTGATGCCAGTTTTTGGTGTCTTTTTGTTAGGTCAGATTATCTCTGATTTGAAATTCACCTCGTTCTGCGAGGAGATTTTGTTTGGAGAGTTTGATCCTGGCTCAGGACGAACGCTGGCGGCGTGCTTAACACATGCAAGTCGAACGGAAAGGCCTCTTCGGAGGTACTCGAGTGGCGAACGGGTGAGTAACACGTGGGCAATCTGCCCTGCACTTCGGGATAAGCCTGGGAAACTGGGTCTAATACCGGATAGGACCTTTAGACGCATGTCTTTTGGTGGAAAGCTTTTGCGGTGTGGGATGGGCCCGCGGCCTATCAGCTTGTTGGTGGGGTGATGGCCTACCAAGGCGACGACGGGTAGCCGGCCTGAGAGGGTGTCCGGCCACACTGGGACTGAGATACGGCCCAGACTCCTACGGGAGGCAGCAGTGGGGAATATTGCACAATGGGCGCAAGCCTGATGCAGCGACGCCGCGTGGGGGATGACGGCCTTCGGGTTGTAAACCTCTTTCACCATCGACGAAGGTCCGGGTTTTCTCGGATTGACGGTAGGTGGAGAAGAAGCACCGGCCAACTACGTGCCAGCAGCCGCGGTAATACGTAGGGTGCGAGCGTTGTCCGGAATTACTGGGCGTAAAGAGCTCGTAGGTGGTTTGTCGCGTTGTTCGTGAAATCTCACGGCTTAACTGTGAGCGTGCGGGCGATACGGGCAGACTAGAGTACTGCAGGGGAGACTGGAATTCCTGGTGTAGCGGTGGAATGCGCAGATATCAGGAGGAACACCGGTGGCGAAGGCGGGTCTCTGGGCAGTAACTGACGCTGAGGAGCGAAAGCGTGGGGAGCGAACAGGATTAGATACCCTGGTAGTCCACGCCGTAAACGGTGGGTACTAGGTGTGGGTTTCCTTCCTTGGGATCCGTGCCGTAGCTAACGCATTAAGTACCCCGCCTGGGGAGTACGGCCGCAAGGCTAAAACTCAAAGGAATTGACGGGGGCCCGCACAAGCGGCGGAGCATGTGGATTAATTCGATGCAACGCGAAGAACCTTACCTGGGTTTGACATGCACAGGACGCGTCTAGAGATAGGCGTTCCCTTGTGGCCTGTGTGC
>NZ_LZLL01000081.1:0-520 GCF_001669335.1 Mycobacterium sp. 1245852.3
ACGGCCAGCTGATAGCCACCCTGGCCGTCGGGCGCGGCCGCGATCAGCTCGGGCAGCGCCGTCAGCGCGCGCAGCCGCTGCCCGCGCCACAGCGTCTCGACCGCGGTGACGATGCGGTCGCGCAGCCGCGCGGCGCTCTCGAAGTGATGCCGCTGCGCGAGCACGCCGACCTGGTCCACCGCCGAGCGCAGCGCGCCGTTGTCCGCGCCGTCGATCAACGCCGCGACCCGCGCGACGGCGCCGGCGTACTGGGTGGCGGTCACGCCGCGCGCGGCCGGGCATGGCGACACCTCCGCCTCGGGGCACGACGGCCCGTGCAACGCCGAGCGCCCCAGCCGGTTGGTGCAGGTGCGCAGGCCGGTGAACCGGGCCAGCAGGGCGGCGGTGTCGGCGGCGTCGGCGCGGGCCCGAAACGGGCCGACGGCCCGCCCGTGTCGCGGCGCCCGCACCACCGCCAGGCGGGGGAATGCCTCGTCGGTCAGCGCCACCCACCACCATCGGTGCGGAAACCTGGACAGCG
>NZ_LZLL01000082.1:0-14733 GCF_001669335.1 Mycobacterium sp. 1245852.3
GATGACCTGATCGAACTGCTCCTCGGTCATCTTGCGCATCGTCGCGTCGCGGGTGATGCCGGCGTTGTTGACCATGATGTCCAGGCCGCCGAAGCGCTCGACCGCGGTCTGGATCAGGGTGTCCACGTCGGACGACTGGGTGACATCGCACCGAACCGCCACCGCCACGTCGTCGCCGCCCAATCGCTTGGCCACGACCTGGGTTTCCTCGAGATTGACGTCGCCGAGCACCACTCGCGCGCCCTCGGCGACGAAGCGCTCCGCGATGGCCAGCCCCAGCCCCTGCGCTCCGCCGGTGATTACCGCGGTCTGCCCCGTCAACATCGCCACTGCCGATCACCCATCCTTCACTGTCGTCGCCTCCACCGGGCACGTCTGAGGCAAATATCATATTTGATATAGGATCCTGCTCTGAACCGGGGTGCCCCGGATCCGGAGAGGAGTGTGGAGCCCATGGCCACCGCCGAAGTCGCGGAAGTCTCCGACGAGGACTTCCGCGAGATCCTCGCTCAGACAAGGCAATTCGTCCGCAGCGTGGTCGTCCCGCGCGAGCAGGAGATCCTCGACACCGATCGCGTGCCCGACGACCTGCGCGACGAAGCCAAGAAGATGGGATTGTTCGGCTACGCGATCCCCCAGGAGTGGGGCGGCCTCGGCCTCAACCTGAGGCAGGACGTCGAGCTGGCGATGGAGCTGGGCTACACGTCGCTGGCGCTGCGGTCGATGTTCGGCACCAACAACGGCATCGCCGGACAAGTCCTGGTCGGCTTCGGCACCGACGAACAGAAATCCCGCTGGCTGGAGTCGATCGCGTCCGGCGACGTCGTCGCCTCCTTCGCGCTGACCGAACCGGGCGCCGGATCGAACCCGGCCGGCCTGCGCACGAAAGCCGTTCGCGACGGTGACGATTGGGTGATCTCCGGGCAGAAGCGCTTCATCACCAACGCACCCGTCGCCGACCTTTTCGTGGTGTTCGCGCGGACCCGGCCGGCCGACGAGAAGGGAGCGGGGATCGCGGTCTTTCTGGTGCCGGCGGACGCCGCGGGCGTCGAGGTGGGCGCCAAGGACGCCAAGATGGGCCAGGAAGGAGCCTGGACCGCCGACGTCAACTTCACCGACGTCCGCGTCGGTCCCGACGCACTCGTCGGCGGCAGCGAAGACCACGGCTACCGAGCGGCGATGACCTCGTTGGCCCGCGGCCGGGTGCACATCGCCGCCCTCGCGGTGGGCGCCGCGCAACGCGCGCTCGACGAATCGGTGTCCTACGCCGCCACCGCGACGCAGGGCGGCACGCCGATCGGCAACTTCCAGTTGGTGCAGGGCATGCTCGCCGATCAGCAGACCGGCGTGATGGCCGGCCGTGCCCTGGTGCGCGAGGCCGCCCGGCTGTGGGTCGCCGACGAGGATCGTCGGATCGCGCCCTCGGCCGCCAAGGTCTTTTGCACCGAGATGGCCGGCAACGTCGCCGATCTCGCGGTGCAGATCCACGGCGGCACCGGTTACATGAGAGGCGTCGCCGTCGAACGGATTTACCGCGACGTGCGCCTGTTGCGGCTGTACGAGGGCACCAGCGAGATCCAGCGGTTGATCATCGGATCGAACCTGGTCAAGGCGGCACAACGATGAGAGTGGCTGGACCCAACAGAGGAGAACTATGAGCGGCAAGCTTGCCGGAAAAGTGGCATTCATTACCGGCGCGGCCCGCGGTCAGGGCCGGGCGCATGCGGTGCGCCTGGCGTCCGAAGGCGCCGACATCATCGCCGTCGACATCGCCGGCAAGCTCCCGTCCTGCGTGCCCTACGACCCGGCGACTCCCGACGACCTGAGTGAGACGGTGCGGCTGGTCGAGGCCGCCAACCGCCGGATCATCGCCTCAGTCACCGACACCCGCGACTTCGACGGCCTGCGAAAGGTCGTCGCCGACGGCGTGGCCGAGCTGGGCCGGCTGGACGTCATCGTCGCCAACGCCGGGGTCGCCGCCCCGCAGGCGTGGGATGAGATCACCCCGGAGAACTTCCGCGACGTCATGGACATCAATGTGACCGGCACCTGGAATACCGTGATGGCCGGCGCGGACAAGATCATCGAGGGGGGCCGGGGCGGATCGATCATCCTGATCAGTTCGGCGGCCGGCATGAAGATGCAGCCGTTCATGATCCACTACACCGCCAGCAAGCATGCCGTCACCGGGCTGGCGCGGGCCTTCGCCGCCGAACTGGGCAAGCATTCGATCCGGGTCAACAGCGTGCACCCGGGACCGGTGAACACCGCCATGGGCTCCGGGGACATGGTCACGGCGGTCGGCAAGACCATGGAGACCAACCCCCAGCTGTCACACGTCCTCACCCCGTTCCTGCCCGACTGGGTCGCCGAGCCGGAGGAGATCGCCGACACCGTGTGCTGGCTGGCCAGTGACGAATCGCGCAAGGTCACCGCGGCCCAGATCCCGGTGGATCAGGGCTCGACGCAGTACTGACCGCCCCCTGGGCGGATCGGGAATAGCTTCACCGCCCGGGCGTTGGCACTCGGCATGAAAGCCTTCAGCGAATCCGAGCGCCAGGAGTTCCTCGCCGACAAGCATGTGGCCGTGCTGTCCGTCGCCGCCACCGAAGGCCGGCCGCCGGCCAGCGTCCCGATCTGGTACGACTACACCCCCGGGGGAAACATCCGGATCATGACCGGGGCGTCGAGCCGCAAGGCTCGCCTCATCGAGCAGACGGGGGCGGTGACGCTGGTGGTGCAGCGCGAGGAGCCGCCCTACCAGTACGTGGTGGTCGAGGGCTCGATCGTCGAGACCACCAAGCCGGCCCCGCTCGACGTGGCCGAGGCGGTCGCCATCCGTTATCTCGGCGAGGAAGGTGGGCGGGCGTTCGTGCGCAGCATGGAAGGCGTCGAGGAGGTGCTGTTCACCATCCGCCCGGACCGCTGGCTCAGCGCCGACTTCACCGGCGACCTGTAGAGCACTCAGCCGATCAGGTCCAGCGTCCCCAGCTCGCGGATCGCCTGGCAGCCGCGGCTGAGCATGGTCAGCACCATGTCGTCGCCGCGCTCGGTGGCGGCGGCGAACGCGAACCCGAGTGCCGAGATCAGCGGGGCCTGCAGCACCCCGAGCCGGTAATCGCGCCAACAGGTTTCGCGGTCGTAGTCGCTGACCCCGCCGGCCGTCAGCGCGCGATGATAGTCGGTGACCAGGCCCTCTTCGAGGCTCGCACGCAGCTGCGGAGCGAGGCTGGTCGCGGTGAAATACGCGAGATCGCGCGCCGGCAGACCCACGCCGAGCGTCTGCCAGTCCACCACGCTGACCCGGGTTCGCTCCGGATCGAACAACAGGTTGTCCAGGCGATAGTCGCCGTGCAGCAGGGCGAACCGGTCATACTCGGACAGCAGCCAGGGCGCGATCAAACCCATTGCGGCACTGAAGGTATCGCGATCCACGGCGCTCATCCGCTCGCCCAGCTTCTCCAGCGTGATGTCGGCGCTCAACTTCGCCACCTCGCCCATGCCGCCCGCGCCGGCCTCATCCGGCCGGCCGAACGCGATGCCCGGGAAATCGAGCCAGACGGGATCACACCAGCTGGGTGCGTGCAGCCCGGCCAGCGCGGTAACCGCAAGGCGCGCCTCGGTTTCCCCGCAGCCGACGAGCTGATCGCCCTGCACCGCCGGCGCTTGGTCCGCCAGGAGCAGGGCGAAATCCATTGCATCGTCGGTGATCTCGGAATAGAAGCACCGCGGTGTCGGCACCTGCACCCGATCCACCACCGACGAATAGAACGCGCATTCGCTGCGGTAGCCGATGACCACCCGGTCGCGCACCGTGTCGTCCTGGGCGGGCAGCTTGATGACGAACGTCTGCGGCAGGTCCCCCGGATCCGTCGCATAGCGAGCGGTGACCCGGTAGGTCGCCCCGGTCTGTCCGGTGCCGATCGCGACCACGTCCACGTCGGCGACCTCGACGGGCGTGCCGCCGCCGGACAGCGCGGCCGACAACCACTGCGGGGTCACGTCGCCGGGGTATCGCGGTATCGACAGCACAGCACTCATAGCGGCACGCCTCCTCCTGCGCAGACAGCACGGTCTGACTGACAAACTGTAAGGCATACCGCAAGAGTTGCGGTCAACCGCGGTGCGCTAGTCGGCCAGAATGCGCCATTCGGCGGCTTCGTGCTGCTGGCGCCAGAATTCGTCGAATCGGCGGCCCGCAGCGAGCAATTCGTCAACCGTGCCGTCCTCGACCACCCGGCCGTTGTCGAGGAACAGCACGCGGTCGGCGTGACGGATGCTGGCCAGGCGGTGCGCGACGATCACCTGCGTGCGTGACTGCGGGTCGGCCGTCAGCGCGTCGACCACCGCGGCTTCGTTCTCGGTGTCCAACGCGCTGGTCGCCTCGTCTACCAGCAAAATCGGCGCCGGTTTGAGCAACGCGCGGGCGATGCTGACCCGCTGGCGTTCACCGCCGGACAGCGCCGAACCGGCCTCGCCGACGACCGTGTCGACGCCGTCAGGCAGCCGTCCGACCAGCTCGTCGACGCGCGCGAGCGCCACCGCCCGCGCGAAGCGCTCGTCGTCGGCGCCCGGATCTCCGGCGAACACGTTGTCGCGAATCGACCCGTGGAACAGGTAGGGGTGCTGGAAAACGACGCTGGCCGCCGCCCGCCGGGCCTCGCCGTCCAGCGTCGCCGCGTTCACCCCGTCGATCAGCACCCGTCCGCCGGTCGGCTCATGCAGCCCGGCGATCAGCGCCAGGATCGTGCTCTTGCCCGAACCGGACGGTCCGACGATCGCCGTCGTGCTGCCCGGATCCAACGCGAAGCTCACGCCGTCGAGCACCGGTGTGCCCGCGCCGTCGTAGCGGAACCCGACGTCGGCGAATTCGATTCGCGGCGCCCCGGCGCCGGCCAGCTTGGCGGCGCCGGCAGTCATCAGCGGCGCGGTCAGCACGGCACGGATGTTGTCGAGCGTGGCGCGGGTGCTCTCCAGCGCCGGCGCCAGCTCGCTGATGGTGGTGAACGGCTCGAGGTAGCGCACGATGACGACGATCAGCGCGATGGCCTCGGCCACCGTGAGCGTTCGGTGCACGGTCAGCGCAGTGGTCGCCCCGGCCAGCAGGATCAGCGCGAGCTGACTGGCGAGGCTGAACAGCAGCTGGCCCGGGACCTGCATCGACAGCAGGCGCATGGTGGCGCCGTGTTGTGCCGCCAGTGCATCGCCGACCATGCTGCGCGCCGGCTCGACACGACGTGCGGCCCGCAACGCCTGCTGGGTCCGCGCGAACTCGATGATCCGCTCGGTGAGCGCGGTGTTGGCCTCGGCCGCCGCAGAGTCCGCGCGCCGCGCCAACCGGGCCGATGCCCACAGCGCGCCCAACAGCAGCGGCAGGCCTCCCAGCGCTGCGGCCCCCAGTTGCCAGGAGACCGGCAGCAGTGCCACCGCGATGGCCGCGGGCAGCAGGACGGCGGAGATCAGCGGCGTGAGCAGGTTGACGACGAGGCCGACCAGCTCGGGCCCCGTGGCGGCGATCGCCTGCCGTGCGGTCGCGGTGTGCTCGGCGGTGAACCAATCCAGCCGCACGCCGGGCAGCCGATCCGCGACGTCGTGCTGGCTGTGATCCAGCACGGCGAAGCCCAGGTTGAAACCGATCCGCGCGGTTGCGGTGTCGATGACCCAGCCGGCCACGGTGGCCGCGGTCAGCCAGGCCAGCCAGACCAGCGCGCGCTGCGGGGCGTCGCCGAACAACGCCCCGACCAAGGGGACCAGCAGCACGGTGGCCACCGCGCGCACCAGCACGGAGACCAGTGCGAGCACCGTGTAGGTGATGACCCGGTTGCGGCGGTCCGCCGGAACCAGGCTCAGCCACGTGCGGATCATCGCGCCCCCTCGCCCGTCGTGCCCGCGGTTACCTGGTCGCGACGACCGCCCTCCCAGAGCCGTCGGTACCGGCCGTCGGCGCTGAGCAACTCGTCGTGCGTGCCGCGTTCGACGATGCGGCCGTGGTCGAGCACGACGATCTGGTGGGCCCGGGTGATGGTGTGCAATCGATGCGCGATCACCAGCACCGTGCGGTCCTGCGTCAGCCGGTTGAGCGCTTGCTGCACAAGGTATTCCGATTCGGGGTCGGCAAACGCGGTGGCCTCGTCAAGGATCAGCACCGGTGTGTCGGCCAGGATCGCGCGGGCGATCGTGAGCCGTTGCCGCTCACCGCCGGACAGGCCGCTGGCGGCACCCAGCACGGTGTCGTAGCCGTCGGGCAGCCGCATGATGCGGTCGTGGATCTGCGCGTCGCGCGCGGCCTGTTCGACTTGCGCCGCGGTGGCGTCGGGGACGGCCAGCGCGATATTCTCCGCGACGGTCCCGTGCACCAATTGCGTTTCCTGCAGCACGAATCCGACCTGGGCGTACAGCTGGTCGGCGGTCATCGACCGAATATCTTGTCCCCCAACACGTATCGCGCCCTGTCCGACGTCATGGAACCTGGCCAGTAGGGCGGCCAGCGTCGACTTGCCGGACCCGGAGGGCCCGACCAGCGCGGTGACCGTCCCGGGCCGCAACGTCAGCGAGACGTCGTGGATGACCGGCACGTCGGGCCGGTAGCCGAAACCGACGTGCTCGAACACCACCGTCGACGCGGGATCCCCGTGCGCCTCGTGGTCGTCGTGCACGGCGAGGTCGGCCTCGTCGAGGGTGTTCTGCAGGCGCCGGGCGGCCAACATGCCGGCGCGGATGCCGCCCAGGCCGTAGGCGATGCCGAGCAGTCGCGCTCCGAATGTGGTGCCCAGCAACAAGAACGGCAGCAGGTTCACCGGATTCATCCGGCCGGCGACCACCAGCAACGTGCCGGTGAGCGCGATGAGCCACAGGAACGTCGAGGGGCGGGTGACCAGGTCCATGAACGTCTTCTTGCCGGCCAGCGGGCGCTGCCAGGCGACCAGGAAGCCGACGTATTCGTCCAGGCGGCGCCGGAAGCTGGAGGCGGCGGCGCCACCGAAGACGCGGATCACCGGCTGGCCCTCCAGGTAGGCCCCGGCCTCGCCGCTCATCGTCTCCGCCCAGCGCTGCGACTGCGGGATGCGCGGACCCGATTGGATCGTCAGCGACGACGTCAGCACCAGATACACCAGGACCGGCAAGAACAACACCAGCGCCACCCGCCAGTCGACGGCGAACAGATAGACCAGCACCGCGACCGGCGCGACGGCGGCGCCGACCGCGTCGCCGATGGCGTGGGTGACCAGGTAGTGCAGGGACAGCGTGTCGTCGGTCAGCAACTGCTTGATCGACCCCGACCCGCGTGCCGTGAACCAGCCCAGCGGCAGCCGAGACAGCTTGTGCAACAGCCGTGTTCGCAGATCACGGGCGAACCGCGCGTCGACGACGTGCAGCCACAGCGTGAGGGCGGCGCCCAGCAACGCCCCCAGACCGAGCAGCGACACCGCCGCGATGCCGATATCCCACAGTCGGGCGGCGGGCGCACCCGAGACGAGCCGCCGGGCCAGCTCCACGAGCAACACGAACGGCGCCAGTTGCACCAGCGTGATCACCGCCTGCAACACACCCGAGAGGATCAGCGCGGAGCGCAGCGGCGCGAGCAGCCGGCCCGCGCCCTGGGCCCGCCAGCTCCCACGGGCCGCCGGGGCGGGTGGGGCGTCGGACACCTGCGGAGCCGATTCCAACTGCGCCGCAACATCTTCCGCAGAGAGGGCGGGTGCGACGCCGTCCGATGCCGCCGGTTCGTCACCGCGCCGGGTGCCCATCGCGCGTCCGGCGCTCCAGTACGCCTGGGCGTGCACCTCGGACTTGGGAAAGCCGAACTCGTCGCGCAGCCGCGTTCGCACCTGCTTGAGCGTTGTGGCCTCCGGCGTCGCCCACGCGTACCAGTTGGACCAGTCCCGGTTCTCGATCGCCGCGGCAAGCGACTTCTCGTCGTGGCGGGCGACCCAGTGCAGTCGCAGCCGGGGGTGCTGGGCGATCGGGATCAGCGGGTCGTTGTCGTCGTGCTGTTCGAGGTACATCTCGATCGGGACGTCGTCGGGGACGACCCCGATGATGCCGTTCATCCCCGGGATGGATGCCGAGTCACCGATCAGCAGATATCCGGCCGGCTGCTCGTCGGGCATGTCGAATCGCGACGAGCCCATCAGCGCCATGACCGCGATGGTGGCGCCGGGCTGGACGGTGCGCGCCCACTGCGACGCCGGACCGGCGGGATCGTGCAGCACGATGTCGACCGCGAAGCGCCCGGCGGGGACGTCGGCCTCCGAGATCGTGTACGCGCGCTGGAATTCCGTTTTCGATCCGTCCGGGTCCGGAAACCAGAACCGCAGCCACGCGGCCGGTTCGGCATCCACGTCCTCGAACAGGGTCGGCGACGTCATGCGCACCCGCACGAAGTGCGGTGCGATCCGGACGGTTTCGATCACCGTCGCGGTGTGGTCGCGTGCGCCGAAGCTGCGCAGCATCACACCGGAGAATCCGCGTGCCATTAGCGGTCCTTTCTCGCGGCGCCCCGCGCCGCGACGGCCTCGCCGATCTGACGACCCGGCGGGAGCACCGCCATGAGGCCACGGATCGATGCGGCCGTCAGCGGCCGCAACCCTTCGAGTTCGACACCTGCCACGACCCCGCATGGGCGGCATCCTGCCGCGGATCACCGCCAGCCGGTCGCGACTTGGTACGTACAAACTAAGGGTTGCCTTACCATAGGTCAACCTTGGTCCCGGCCGCCGTCCGAGCCCGTCGGTAGCCTGGGAAACATGAGCGATGAGTCAGCGGCGCCGGTGCTGCTCTACGACGGAGTGTGCGGGGTGTGCAACCGCTCGGTGCGCACCATCCTGCGTCTCGATCCCACCGGCTCCCTGCGCTTTGCGGCCCTGGACAGCGTTTTCGGCAAAGCGATCATCGAGCGGCATCCCGAGATCGGAAACGTCGATTCGGTGGTCTTCGTCGACGACCCCGGCCGGCCCTCGGAACGGGTGGCCGTCCGATCCCGGGCCGTCCTGCGCGTGGTGGACTACCTCGGCGGACCATGGCGGGCGTTCACGATCGCCCGATTTGTCCCCGCTCCGCTGCTCGACCGGCTCTACGACAGGTTCGCCGCGATCCGCTATCGCGTCGGCGGCAAATACGACACTTGCCCGCTGCCGGCCCCGGAGGTACGCGCCCGCTTCGTAGTGGAGTGACCGGTTACTGGCCGACGTCGGAGGCCAGGTCCGCTTCGGATTCTCTGCGCTTCAACTCCGCGAGCTTGCGGTCCTCTTCGGCCGCTTGGCGGTGCTTGATCGCGGACCGGCGGTGCACGTCGGTATGGGGCACGCCCTGTTCGACGGTCCAGTCCTGCGTCCTGGCGACCCGCTCGTGCTGGATTGCGGACTGCTCGAAGCTTCGCGCTGCGGACAGGCCCGCGCGGGCGGCGCGTTCGCGGGCGGCGGCGGCCCTGCGTTCGGCGCGCTCGACATCCTGTGCAGTGAAAGCTTTTTCGCTTTGTGGCGGTGGTTCGGTTTCGGCGGGCATGGCGTCTCCCTAGTGTCCTGTGAGTTCCAGGTACCCCGCACAACGGGTTTGATGCCTGCACCGCGCAAGATTTCGTCTCGGGTGTCCGGTGCGGGCGGAGGGACTCGAACCCTCAAGCTCTTTCGAGCAATGGCACCTAAAACCATCGCGTCTGCCAATTTCGCCACGCCCGCGGCTTGCCGATCGTATCGCTTGCGACGCCGCCGAGCCGTCGGCACGGGCTCGATGAATTCGTCGGGCCCAAATCGTGAGCGGTACGGTCAAGGGGTGTCCACTACGCATCGTCGCAGGCCCGCGCTCATCGCGCTGGTGATCGTCGCGGCGTGCGGCTGCCTGGCGCTGGGCTGGTGGCAGTGGACCAGGTTCAATTCCGTGTCCGGCTCCTTTCAGAACCTCGGCTATGCGTTGCAGTGGCCGCTGTTCGCGGGATTCTGCGTGTACGCGTACCGCAAATTCGTTCGCTATGAAGAGGAACCACCGCAGCCGCGCGGTACCGACGCGATGACGGAGATACCCGCCGGGCTGCTGCCCGAGCGCCCCAAGCCCGCCCCGCAGGCGCCCGACGATCCCGCGCTGCGGGAGTACAACACCTACCTGGCCGAGCTCGCCGCGCGAGACGCCGAACAACAGAAGAGGACAACCCCATGACCACACCGGAGACGCCCGGAGCGCCAGTTCCCGCGGTGCCCGTCGACAAAGTCCGCACCGCGTTGCTCGGCTACCGGGTCATGGCGTGGACGACCGGTCTGTGGCTGATCGCGCTGTGCTACGAGATCGTCTCGCACCTCGCCTTCGGCCACGAGATCCGGTGGATCGAAGTGGTGCACGGCTGGGTGTATTTCATCTACGTGCTGACCGCGTTCAATCTGGCGGTCAAGGTGCGCTGGCCGCTCGGCAAGACGGTGGGCGTGCTGCTGTCCGGGACCATCCCGCTGCTCGGAATCATCGTCGAGCACTTCCAGACCAGGGACGTCAAGGCGCGTTTCGGGCTGTAGGCCAGCGAGCCCCGCGGGCCCGCGGCGCCCTAGCCCCCGGACCGGGCCAGCGTTTCCAGCGCCGGCAACAGCAGTTGCAGCGCCCGACCGCGATGCGAGACCGCGTCCTTCTCCGCCGGGCTCAGCTCTGCGGCCGTGCGGTCGTGTCCGTTGGGAATGAACACCGGGTCGTAGCCGAAGCCGCCGTCGCCGCGCGGTTCGCGGGCGATGCTGCCGGGCCACTCGCCGCGGACGACAACCTCACCGGCGGCCGAGACGAGCGCGCAGGCCGACACGAACGCCGCACCGCGCCGTCCGTCGGGCACGTCGCGCAGTTGCGCCAACAGCAACGCGGTGTTGCCCGCGTCATCGCCGTGCCGACCGGACCACCGCGCCGACAGCACACCGGGCATGCCATTCAAGGCGGCGACCTCCAGCCCGGAATCGTCGGCCACGCTTGCCAACCCGCTCGCGGCGAAGGCATCCCGCGCCTTGGCCAACGCGTTGTCCTCGAACATCGCGCCCGTCTCCGGCGCCTCGTCGAACGGCGCCACATCGTCGAGTGACACCAGCGTCAAGCCGGTCAGACCGGCGGCGTCGAGCACCCGGCGCAACTCGGCCAGCTTCTTGGGATTGCGGCTGGCGACCAGCAGCCGGGTCACCCTGCACTGCCATACGTTTTAGCGCTGATCAACACCCTAGGCAGCGTAGCTGGACCGCAACATCTCACCCGGGCCTTGCAGCAGCCCGCTGCCATGTTGTTATATGTTTATAACAACTCAACCCTCGAGGGTCGGATGGATTATCGAGTCGAAGAGGCCGTGAACGCCCATCGGATCACCAGGCTGTGTGTCATCCAGTCCGGAGAGACCGTGCTCGCCGTTGGGCCCCAAGACAAGCCGCTTCCGATTCATTCCATTCGCAAATCGATCGTGAGCGCCCTATTTGGTCGGCTGATTGTAAGCGGCGATGTGCAGTTGGATGCAACGCTGGCCGATTTCGGTATTGACGACTCGCCGTGTCTCACCGATCGAGAACGAACCGCGACTCTTCAACACCTTCTGACGTCAACCTCTGGTGTCTACCTGCCGTTGAACTACGGTGCCACCTACGACATTTTCCGCAACAGGCCGTCGGACTGGCCGCAACGCGACTCTGCTGTGCCGGGCGCGGAATTTCACTACAACAACTGGAATTTCAACGTCCTCGGCGAGATTTACCAGCGAGTGTCCGGAGTAGCGTTGTTCACCGCAATCGACGGCCTCCTGGCCCGCCCACTTGGCTTTCGCGATTGGAATCCGCTGCAGCACACGCGGTTGCGCTACGGCTACGACCCGCTGGGCGCGACACCCCGATACCCGAACCACGCCCTCCAACTATCCGCCCGTGACTTGGCCCGATTCGGGCAGCTTTATCTCAACGAAGGAACTTGGGACGGCGACGAAATCGTGCCGCCCGACTGGGTGAGGGTGAGCACCGCGACTCGGGTCGAAACCGGCCTGCCCAGCCCGTTCGCGTCATACGGCTACCTGTGGTGGACTGCCAACGGCGGCGACGCGAATGCGCTGCCGCCCGGCAGCTACTCGGCGGTCGGGTTGTTCGGGCAGACCCTTTCGGTCATTCCCTCGCACCAGATGGTGGTCGTCGCGCAAGGAGAGGATCTTGGCACCAAGATGACACTCCCGGCCGACATCATCAAAGCTCTGCTCCTGCTATGACCGGTCTCGGCGACGCCGAAAACGTTTAACGCGACACACTCCATAAGGAATAGACGGGGCGACGAAGCAGCTGCGTCCAGAGTGAGTCACAAACCCGATACCAAGACGCTCAAGGCGCTCAACAACGACATCACCGACGAGTTTCGCGCCAATGCCGGCAAGGTCGGCGGGCGATTCGCGGGCAACGAGCTGTTACTGCTCACTACGACGGGCGCGAAGTCCGGCGAGCCGCGCGTCACGCCGCTGGTGGCCTTCCGCATCGAAGCCAGGCTGCTGATAGTCGCGGGTTATGGTGGCGCCGACGTCAACCCGGCGTGGGTGCACAACCTGCGGGCCAACCCGCGGGCGCGCGTTGAAGTCGCCACCGACTCGTTCGACGTCGTCGCGCACGAGCTCGACGCGTCCGAACGTGAGGCGATCATCCCCAAACTCAACGCGACCGTACCCGCGTTCGCGTTCTCGAACTACCAGTCAAAGACCACCCGCGTAATCCCGATATTCGAGCTGCAGAAGGACGAGGCATGACCGACCGCAAGGAGCCTCGCCGTGGTCGCGCTGTCGGCGGTGGTAAACCGCGCGGCAGTTAGGCCGAGTTCAGGGGACCATCAGGCACGGTCAGCTGCCGAACGCCTTCGGCGTCGGGGCCCCCTCGGGGAGCACACCGGGGTACGGCAGCGCCAGCGCCTCACGCTGCGCGGCGAACAGCTTGTCGCAGGCGGCCAGCGCGACGTCGAGCAACTTGTCCAGCGTCGACCGCGGGAAGGTCGCGCCCTCGCCGGTCCCCTGAACTTCCACCAGGGTCCCGGTGTCGGTGGCGACGACGTTCATGTCGACCTCGGCGCGGGAGTCCTCCTCATACGGCAGGTCGACCCGGATGCGGCCGTCGACGACGCCGACGCTGACCGCGGCGATCGCGCAGGACAGCGGCCGCGGGTCCGACAGCTTCCCCGCCGCGGCGAGATAGGTCACCGCATCGGACAACGCGACGAAGGCGCCCGTGATGGCCGCGGTGCGGGTGCCACCGTCGGCCTGCAAGACGTCGCAGTCGACGGCGATGGTGTTCTCGCCGAGCGCCGCCAGGTCGATGCAGGCGCGCAGCGACCGCCCGATCAGCCGGCTGATCTCCTGGGTGCGCCCGGACAGGCGGCCCTTCACCGCCTCGCGGTCCGAACGGGTGTGGGTGGCCGACGGCAACATCGCGTACTCGGCGGTCAGCCAACCCAGGCCCGACCCCTTGCGCCACCGCGGCACGCCCTCGGTCACGCTCGCCGTGCACATGACCTTGGTGTGGCCGAATTCGATCAATACCGAACCGGCGGGGTGGTCGGTGAAACCGCGGGTGATGACCACGGGCCGAAGCTCGTCGTCAAGGCGGCCGTCTTCTCGTCTCGTCACCCGGCAAGCCTAAGCCAACCCTAACGCGCCGACTCAGACCCTCTCGGAGCGGCGGATATCGAACGTCTCGCCGCAGACCACCGCGTGCACGGGACCGTCGAACTCGGCCTTGGCCTCGCTGATCACATCCTCGCGCGAGGTCCACGGCGGGATGTGCGTCAGCAGCAGTTCGTGAACGCCGGCCTCGGCCGCGGCCCGGCCGGCCTCGGTGCCCGACAGGTGCAGCGCGGGCGGCCGGTCCGGCGCGTGCGTCCATGAGGCCTCGCACAGAAAAACGTCGGCGCCGCGGGCCAGCTCGACAAGCTGATCGCAGCTGCCGGTGTCGCCGCTGTACACGAACGAGGCGCCGGAGGGGTCGGTGATCTTCAGGCCGTAGGACTCCGTCGGATGGGCCACCACCCGCGGCGTCACCGTCAGCGCCCCGATGGTGACCGGCTCGCCGTCGACCCAATGGCGAACGTCGAAAATGTCCGAGCAGTCGTCGATCTCACCGCCATAGGGTGACGACGCCGCGCCCAGCCGCGACCAGGTGTCGCCCGGACCGTAGAGCAACGCCTTGCCGAGCGGGCGCGTCGGGTGATAGCGCCGCCACACGAAAAGGCCGGGCAAATCCAGACAATGGTCGGCGTGCAAATGGGACAACAACACGTGCACGGAACCGGGATCGGCATAGCGCTGCAGCGCGCCAAGAACGCCCCCGCCAAAGTCGATGACCAACGGCGGAGTGTCCGGTGCCCGGAGCAGATAACCCGACGCGGGCGAGTCCGGACCCACCACGCTGCCCGAGCAGCCGAGCACGGTTATTCGCACGGACACTACTGTGCCATGCCCGATAGGACCGTGACGAAAACATGGCCGCATTGGTGTGACGAGAATCTCGTCCGCAGGTCAATCAATGTGCACCTGCGCAACGGGCTGGACGCCGGTGACGGCCGGACCGAGGAAGCGCGCCGCCAAAGCGGTGAATGCTTCGGGGTCGCCGGTGGCTTCGAAGACCCGCGTCGCGGGCGCTGCGTCGTGCGGGCGAAGCAAGTCCCGCTCGGTCAGCACGCGCAGCACTTCCTTGGCCGTCTCCTCGGCGCTGGAGACCAGCGTCACGTTGTCACCCATCGCCAATTGGATGAGTCCGGACAGCAGTGGAT